>NZ_JBPQTQ010000011.1:0-63695 GCF_051386415.1 Streptomyces sp. URMC 129 | reverse complement strand
TAAGAGACAGCCCTGCCCTGCCCGCACCGGGCCGCTCATCACTGCCGTGAGCGTGCTCGTCGTGGGCCGCCGCGGCCGTTTCCCGCCGTCGCTCTCAGGGTTCTCCACGATCTTCCGAGGGAGTTGTCCGCCGTGGTCACACTCATGTCCCGGACGCCGCGCCCGGCACGGCCGTGCCGTCCTCATCTGGAGCGGCAGGCCATCCGGTTCACCGTCGGCCTGTACCTGTTCATCTGCGCCGCTCTGCTGCTGGTGCACTACACCGCCCCCGAGCCGCCGCCGGTGCCGGGCGACGCGGGGAGTTCGTCCACGTCGCCCTTCACCCCCGTACGCACTCCCTGATCCCCCTGCCGCGTCCCGAGGAGGTCCGGACATCATGACCGTCAACACGACCGTGCACGCCGGGTTCGACCGCGCCGTCCTGGGCCGGCGGTGGATACCGGTGCCCGCGGACGACCCGTACGCCGCCCGCGTGGTGCGCCAGCGCACCGGGGTGGACTTCGACGCCGCGGCGGGCCGGGTGTGGGAGACCGACGACTTCCTCTATCTCCCTGTCACCGTCAACGTGCGGGAGGGCGACACCGTCCACCGCGTCCGGGTCGTCTTCGCCCTGGGCCCGGAGGTGCTGGTGACCTGGCAGCCGACGGCCGGCTTCGCCCCGTTCGACAAGGCCCTCGCCCGCATCCGCCGCACCCCGCACCTGGCCGAGACCTCGCACGGGGTGATGTACGCGCTGCTGTACGCCCTCAACGAAGCCTCCGGGCGCGTGATCGAGCACGCCAGCGAGGTGCTGGAGGCGATGAACGACGAGATCGCCCGGGCCGTCAACGGCGGTACCAACGCCTGGGGCCAGGAGATCGGGGTCAGCGACATGCAGGACACCCTCGCGCGGATGAACGAGACCGAGGAGGTCGTCTCCCGCTGCCAGGAGTCCCAACTGCTGCTGGCGAGGGCGGCCCGGCACCTGCGCGCCGAACTCCCCGTCGACCAGGTGCGGCTGGCCGGGCTGCTGGACATCCTGATCGCCGACATCAACGGTGTGCAGGAGCACGCCGGTTTCGAGCACGACAAGGTCCGCTACCTCCAGCAGTCGATCATGACCTCGCTGAACGTGCGGCAGAACCAGATCGTCAAGGTCTTCACGATCATCACCGCCGTGTTCCTGCCGCCCACCCTGGTGGCCACCTTCTACGGCATGAACTTCACGCACATGCCCGAACTCGCCTGGGAGCACGGCTTCCTGGCCACCACCCTGCTCACCCTCGTCGCGGCGATGATCCCGCTGTGGTACATCCGCCGCCGCGGCTGGCTGCGCTGATCACCACCCGCCCGCGGGCACGTCCCGCGCCCCGCCCGTCCCGGGCACGACAGCACCCGAGGAGGTGCCCGCCATGCAGAGCCTGACCACTCTCGACTTCACCGTCCGCCTGGCCACCGGAGCCGGTTGCGGCGCGCTCATCGGCGTCGAACGCCAGTGGCGCGCCCGCATGGCCGGGCTGCGCACCAACACGCTGGTCGCCGCGGGCGCCACCCTCTTCGTCCTCTACAGCGAGGCCGTCGGCGACCCCGGCAGCCCCACCCGGGTCGCTGCCTACGTCGTCTCCGGGATCGGCTTCCTCGGCGGCGGCGTCATCCTGCGCGACGGCGCGTCCGTCCGCGGCCTCAACACCGCCGCCACCCTGTGGTGTTCCGCGGCCGTCGGCGTGCTGGCCGCCGCCGGACGCCCGGCCCTCGCCCTGCTGGCCACCACCGCCGTGCTGGCCGTCCATCTCCTGCTGCGCCCCGCCGGACGCCTCCTGGACCGCATCCCCCAGCACGACCCGGACACCGACACCGTCCCGGCCACCGTCCACCTGACCTGCGACCGCCGCGAGGAGGTCCACATCCGCGCCCTGCTCCTGCAGTGCCTGGTCGGCACCGGCCTCGCCCCGACCGGCCTGCGCGCCCAGCGCCGGCACCACCACACGACCCTGCGCGCCACTGTGGCCCTCACCGGCAAGCCCGCCCCCGCCCTCGAACAGCTCATCACCCGTCTCTCCCTCGAACCCGGTGTCCACGACCTCCACTGGCACGTCGACGACACCGCACCCTGACGGCAACCGCAAGCGCTTTGGAGTTGACAGTCGTTTTCATTTAGCCTGCTCGCATGCACGTATCCCACCAGCCCCACACGACGGCTCTCCGGCGGACGATCGGCCCCTACGCGGTCCGGCCCGCCGAGGCCGCCGATCTGGACGGGGCGCGCGGCGTCATGCTGGACACCTTCTACCGGGAGTTCGGCTACGGCTACCGGCCCGAGTGGCACGCCGACGTCATCGACCTGCACGGCACCTACCTCGCCCACCCGCGCCACCTGCTCATGGTCGCGGCCCGCGGCGACGAGGTGGTCGCCACCGCCGCCCTGCACTCGCGCGGCCCCGTCCACCCACCGCACCCGCGCTGGATCGTGGAGCGGTACCCCTCGGGTACCACGGCCCAGCTCCTGCGCGTCTACGTCCGTCCCGAGCACCGGCGCCACGGCCTCGCCCGCGCCATGGTGGAGCGCGCCACCGCGTTCGCCGACCGCGCCGGATACGCCACCGTCTACCTGCACACCAACGTCAACATCCCCGGGGCGCAGCCCTTCTGGGACAGCATGGCCAAGCAGGTCTTCGACGCCCGCACCACCGGCGAACACGGTCCGGGCTTCGCCACGCTCCACTACGAGATCCCTCTCCCCCGCTGACGGGTCCGGGCCGGCCCGTGCGGGCCGGCCCGGATACCGTGCTCGGACGGCGAGGCCGTGCTCAGGCGAGGTCGAACCGGTCCAGGTTCATGACCTTGTCCCACGCCGCGACGAAGTCGCGCACGAACTTCTCCTTCGCGTCATCGCTCGCGTAGACCTCCGCGAGCGCGCGCAGCTCGGAGTTCGACCCGAAGACCAGGTCGACACGGCTGCCGGTCCACTTGACCTCGCCCGTGGTGGCGTCGCGCCCCTCGAAGGTGTTCGCGTCCCCGGACGTCGCCTGCCACGTCGTGCCCAGTTCGAGCAGGTTGGCGAAGAAGTCGTTGGTCAGCACACCGGGGGTGGCGGTGAGGACACCCAGCGACGACTGCTGGTGGTTCGCGCCCAGGACGCGGAGGCCACCGACCAGGACCGTCATCTCGGGGGCGCTCAGGGTGAGCAGGTTCGCCCGGTCGAGCAGCAGGTACTCGGCCGGGAGCCGGTTGCCCTTCCCGAGGTAGTTGCGGAACCCGTCGGCGGTCGGCTCCAGGGCGGCGAACGACTCCACGTCCGTCTGCTCCTGCGACGCGTCCACGCGGCCCGGCGTGAAGGGCACCTCGATGTCGAACCCGGCGGCCTTGGCCGCCTGCTCGACGGCCGCGCCACCGGCGAGCACGATCAGGTCGGCGAGCGAGACCCGCTTGCCGCCGGTCTGGGCGGCGTTGAAGGACGCCTGGATCCCCTCCAGGGCGCGCAGCACGGTCGCGAGCCGGTCGGGGTCGTTGACCTCCCACCCGCGCTGCGGCTCGAGGCGGACGCGCGCGCCGTTCGCCCCGCCGCGCTTGTCGCTGCCGCGGAAGGACGAGGCCGACGCCCACGCCGTGGACACGAGCTCGGACACGGACAGCCCCGAGGCGAGGATCTGGGCCTTGAGGGAGGCGATGTCCTCCGCGTCGATCAGCTCGTGCGTCACCGGGGGCAGGGGGTCCTGCCACAGCAGCGTCTCGGCCGGGACCTCCGGGCCGAGGTAGCGCACGACCGGGCCCATGTCGCGGTGGGTCAGCTTGAACCACGCCCGGGCGAAGGCGTCCGCGAACTCGTCGGGGTTCTCCAGGAAGCGCCGCGAGATCTGCTCGTAGACCGGGTCGAACCGGAGCGACAGGTCGGTCGTCAGCATCGTGGGGGCGTGGCTCTTCGACGGGTCGTGGGCGTCGGGGACGGTGCCCGCCCCGGCGCCGTTCTTCGGCCGCCACTGGTGCGCCCCGGCGGGGCTCTTGAACAGCTCCCACTCGTAGGCGAACAGGGTCTCGAAGAAGCTGTTGTCCCACGTCACCGGGGTGGGGGTCCACGTGCCCTCCAGGCCGCTGGTGATCGTGTCGCCCCCCTTGCCGCTGCCGAAGGAGTTCCGCCAGCCCAGGCCCTGCTCCTCCAGCGGGGCGGCCTCGGGGTCGGGGCCGACGTGGTCCGCCGGGCCCGCGCCGTGGGTCTTGCCGAAGGTGTGGCCGCCCGCGATGAGCGCGACGGTCTCCTCGTCGTTCATCGCCATCCGGCGGAAGGTCTCACGGATGTCCCGGGCGGCGGCGATCGGGTCCGGGTTGCCGTTCGGGCCCTCCGGGTTGACGTAGATGAGGCCCATCTGGACGGCGCCGAGGGGCTCCTCCAGCTCCCGGTCGCCGGTGTAGCGCTCGTCGCCGAGCCAGGTGGTCTCGGGACCCCAGTAGACGTCGTCCTCCGGCTCCCAGACGTCCTCCCGGCCGCCGCCGAAGCCGAAGGGCTGGAAGCCCATCGACTCCAGGGCGACGTTGCCGGCGAGGATCATGAGGTCGGCCCAGGAGAGGCTCTGGCCGTACTTCTTCTTGACCGGCCACAGCAGGCGGCGCGCCTTGTCCAGGTTCCCGTTGTCCGGCCAGCTGTTGAGGGGGGCGAAGCGCTGCTGGCCCGCACCGGCGCCGCCGCGGCCGTCGCTTATCCGGTAGGTGCCGGCGCTGTGCCACGCCATCCGGATGATGAACGGGCCGTAGTGGCCGAAGTCGGCCGGCCACCAGTCCTGCGAGGTGGTCAGCACCTCGGCGATGTCGCGCTTCACCGCCGGGAGGTCGAGGCTCTTGAACGCCTCGGCGTAGTCGAACTCCTCGCCGAGCGGGTTGGCCACGGCGGGGTTCTTGGCGAGGATCTTCAGGTTGAGCCGCTCCGGCCACCACTGGCGGTTGCCGCCGCCCTGGGTCGGATGCAGGGCGCGCCCGTGCGCGACCGGGCAGCCCCCCGCGCCCTCCGTCTTCGCGTCTACGACGATTGCATCATGGTTCTCAGACATGGGAATCCTTCCGGCCCGAGCCGATGTCGGTGCTCAGGAACTGCGGGCGGTGAAACGGTTGAGGCACAGCGCCCGGGGTGACGGCTTCGTCCTCGCCGGCCGGGAAGCCGTGCGCGTGGGACGCGGCCCTCCCGGCGGCGTGCCCCGGGGGCGATCGTCTCGACGGCGCGGAGGTCATCGCCCCGGAAGGGGACGAGCAGGGCGACGCGGGCGGCCGTCGCCCGCGGGCCGGCACCGCGAAATCCTCGGCGGTGATCCCGTCACGTCTCTGTCTCCTGCCGTACTGGGCTCTTCGCGCCCCTTGGCTATCGCCGGAACAGATCCTACGTTAGACAGAGTGCAGGTCAAGACGCGCACCAAACCCCCTGCCCACCGGAACCCGGGCGTCCACTGGTTAACCTGGAATGTCCCACCAAACTCCTGAATAGGTGATCCGACATGAGTGACCTGCTGGAGCGGCTGCGAGGACGTGGCTGGCGGATGACTTCCCAGCGACGTGTTGTCGCGGAGGTCCTCGACGGTGATCACGTGCATCTCACGGCCGACGAGGTGCACGCCCGCGCGGCGCAGCGGCTGCCCGAG
Organism: Streptomyces sp. URMC 129; assembly: GCF_051386415.1. Classification (NCBI taxonomy): domain Bacteria; kingdom Bacillati; phylum Actinomycetota; class Actinomycetes; order Kitasatosporales; family Streptomycetaceae; genus Streptomyces; species Streptomyces sp. URMC 129. The sequence goes on along the minus strand of NZ_JBPQTQ010000011.1, from coordinate 58,095 downwards.
ATCTCCCGGGCGACCGTATACAACACCCTGGGCGAGCTGGTGTCCCTGGGAGAGGTCATAGAGGTCTCCACCGACGGCCGCGCCAAGCGCTACGACCCCAACGCCCACCACCCGCACCAGCACCTGGTGTGCTCTTCCTGCGGCACCGTCCGCGATGTCCACCCGGCCGGCGATCCGCTGGCCGACCTCCCGCCGGAGGGGCGGTTCGGCTTCACCGTGTCCGCGGTCGAGGTCACCTACCGGGGGCTGTGCCCGTCCTGCGCCCAGGCGGCGTGAGGGAGCGCGGCGAAGCCCCCCGCGGCGGACGGCGGACGGGCCCGGCGGGTCGCCACGGCCGGTGCGTGCCTTCCCGGGGTCAGGGGTGGATCTTCTCGCCGTTCGCCAGCATCCCGACGAATTTCTCTATCCGTCGCGCCCGGGTCTCGGGCTTCTTGGCCTCCTCCACCCGGTACAGGATCGCGTAACGGTTCCGGCTGTCCAGCGTCGCGAAGAACTCGGCCGCCGCGGGCTCGGCCGCCAGCGCGGCGGCCAGGTCGTCCGGCACCGAGGCGGTGGCGGAGCCCGCGTAGGCGGCTTCCCACCGCCCGTCGGCCTTGGCCCGCTCGACCTCGGCCATGCCCGGCGGCTTCATGCGTCCCTGCTCGATGAGGGCGATCGCCTTCTCGCGGTTCACCCTGGACCACCGGCTGCCGGGCCGCCGGGGCGTGAACCGCTGGAGCCAGTGGGTGGCGTCGAGACCGGCCTTCTGCCCGTCGATCCAGCCGTAGCACAGCGCGACGTCCAGCGCCTGGGCGTAGTCCAGGGAGACGCTGCCGGGGGCCTTCTTCCTGATCTTCAGCCAGATTCCGGGGGAGGTCGCGTGACGCTCCGCGAGCCATGTCTCCAGGGCCTCGGCCGTGGGGAATTCGAGGACCTCTTCTTCGCGCTCCACGGGATCAGTCCACCACAGGGCGGAATCCGCGGCGGCGGCGTCCCGGGAAGCCCCCGCAACGCCGCCGTCCCGGCACGGGAGTGGCGGCGCGATCAGTCCTTGACGCTGCTGTTGGCGCGGTAGCGGAGATCCGCGAATTCCGGATGCCGGTCCATCCACCCCGCGATGAAGGGGCAGACCGGGAGCACCGGGAGACCTTCTTCCCTGGCCTGCTCCAGCGCGGCTCTGGCCAGGGCGCCGCCCACGCCCTTCCCCTCGTGGGCGGGCAGGACCTCGGTGTGGACGAAGGCGATGAGCCGGTCGGTGCGGATGTAGTCGGCCCGCCCGGCGACCTGGCCGCCCACCGTGGCCCGGAAGTGGTGTTCCTCACGGATGTCCTCGACGGTGATCTGCTCGGCCACGTTCATCTCCTGACTCCCGCTGGTGCCGCGGCACCGCTCGGCTGCTCTCCCCCGCCATCCTGCCACCGGCCACCGCCCTCCTCACCCGGCCGCCGGGGCGCCCGGCCGCCGCCCGGACAGGCCCTCGCGATCCCGTGGCCTGCCCCGCGCCGGGGACGGGCATGCTCGGTGCGTGGAGCAGATCGTGCTGATCTCGGATCCGCGGGTGACCGGCGTTCCCGTCGTGGAGTGCGGTGAGCCGCTCGTCGACTGCCGCGGTGTGCTCCGCGTCGACGGACGGCGCTCCGACCCGGCCGGGGACTGGGCGCACCTGCGGGCGGGAGTCCTCGAACGGCTGGTCCGGGCGGAAGCGTCGCTGCCCGACGACCGGCACTGGCTGCTGGTGGAGGGATATCGCCCGGCCGCGCGTCAGCAGGCCGTGTTCGACGGCTACGTGGCCTCGCTGCGGCGGTCGCGTCCGGACGCGTCGGCGGAGGAGCTCAGGACGGCCGCCGCGCGGTGGGTCGCGCCGCTGGAGACCGCCGGGCACGTGGCCGGAGCCGCCGTCGATCTGACGGTGTGCGCCGGTGACGGTACCGAGGTGGACATGGGCTGTCCCGAGGCGGCCACGCCGGAGGAGAGCGGTGGCGCCTGCTACACCCGGGCTCCCGGGCTCGCCCCGCGCGCCCGGCAGAACCGGGCGGCGATGATCAGGGCGTTGAGCGCGGCCGGGATGGTCAACTACCCGACCGAGTGGTGGCACTGGTCGTTCGGGGACCGCTACTGGGCGGCGATGACGCGGGCCCCGGCCGCCCGGTACGGGCCGCGGGACCGTGGCTGACCGCGCCCTCGGGCCGGTCCGGGGACGCGGTGGCGAGGCCGGTGACCGTTTCCACGAAGGCCCGGACCAGGGGGTTGGCCGGGCCCTCGGGCCAGGCGACCGCGACGCGGAGCGGCTCGATGTCCGTGACGCGGCGCCAGGTCAGTTCCGGGTGGGCGTAGTAGCCCGCCATCGACTCGCTGGCGAGGCAGACGCCGTGTCCGGCGGCGACGTGTTCGAGCATCTCCTCGACGTTGTCGTTCTCGGGCCCCCACCGCGGCGCCGATCCGTCCGGCCGGGGATTGACCGCCCACCAGTCGACCCATTCCCGGGGCGCCTTGCGGGTCCACATCAGGGGCTCGTCCCGCAGGTCCATGATGCTCACGGCGTCGGCGTCGGCGTCGGCAGCCGTGGCGGAGGCGGCGGCCGTGGCGGCGGCCAGCGGATGCGTGGCGGCCATGGCCACCCACCGCGGCTCGGTCGCGACGACGTGCGCGTGCAGCCCGGAGAGGTCCGCGGGCAGCCAGACGAAGGCGACGTCCGCCAGCCCCTGCCGCAGGGCGTCCGCCTCGCCGCCCCAGTCGAACCGCTTCGGCTCCACCACGATCTCCGGGTGGCGGGCGGTGAAGACGGCTCGGGCCCGCCGGCCCAGTGACCCCGCGCCGGTCGCCACGAACCCGACGCGCAGCAGCCGTTTGCGCGCGGCCTCCGACGTCCGGACCTCGCGCACGGCCTGCCGCCAGTCGCCCAGCATCCGGCGGGCGACCGGCAGCAGGCTCTCACCGGCCGCCGTGAGCCGCACCTGCCTGCCGGTCCTGACGAACAGCGCGGCCCCCAGCTCGCTCTCCAGCCGCTGGATCTGGCGGCTCAACGACGGCTGCGAGACGAAGAGTTCGCGCGCGGCCCGGGTGAAGCTCAGGTGCTCGGCGACGGCCACGTAGTAGCGCAGAACCCTGGTGTCGACATCCACGGCCGGCCTCCTGAACCCGCGCTCGGAGCTTCCATGCCTGAAACGTATGGACGCAGGCATTGGACCACATCCGGCGCGGCTGATTCCGTGGAGGTGCGGGGGGCGGGGAACCGATGGGGAGGAGCGTGCCGGTGGGCGGGAGCGAGTCCGTGAGCAGGAGCAGCGTGCTGCGGGGCGCGGGACTGGGCGCGGTGGGTCTGACCGCCGCGGTGCTGGGTGGGGCGCAGACGGCCGGCGCGGCGCCGGCCGGGACGGGCGAGCACCCTCATGTGCGGCTGATCCGCCGCTACTACGAGGCGTACGGCACGGGCGATCCCGACGCCCTCCGGCCGTTCTTCGCACCGGATGTCCGGTGGACCATTCCCGGCCACCATCCGCTGTCGGGGACCAAGGAGGGCATCGAGGAAGTCCTGGCCTTCTTCCGGGAGCTGGGGCGCGCCGGATTCCGGGCGGAGACGTTGTGCCTGGCGGCTGACGGAGACTGGGTCATCGACCTGCACCGGGGGTGGAGCACGGCACCCGAGGGCCTGGACATCACCTGGGCGCTGGCCTTCCGCATCCGGGACCAGAAGATCGCCGAGGCCGTCAACTTCGCCGGGGACCAGCACGCGGCCGACGCGTTCTTCTGGCGGACCTACCCGCTGGCTCCGCTGCCGGACCGGCTCGCCGGAAGGGAGTGACGTCATGCGCGGACGGGGGCAGGAGCCGCCGCGAGACGCGTCCCGCCGCCGGGTGCTGCGCGCCGGGGCGGCGGCGGGTGTGACGGCCGGCGCGGTCGCGGGCTCGGCCCGGGCCGCGGCCGGGGACGGGACCGCGGCCGGGGGCGGGGGCGGGGGCGCCGGGCGTTTCAGCGACAAGGTGGTGCTCATCACCGGTGCCACCTCCGGGATCGGTGAGGCGGCGGCCCGGGTGCTGGCCGGAGAGGGCGCCCGGGTCTTCTTCTGCGGGCGCCGCGCCGAGCTGGGCCGCCGCGTCGAGTCCGCGATCCGCGCGGCGGGCGGTGACGCGACCTATGTGCGCGCCGACGTCCGCGAGGAGAGCCAGGTCAGGGAGTTCGTCGCGGCCTGCGTCGAGCGCCACGGCCGGATCGACGTGGCCTTCAACAACGCGGGCGTCGAGAGCCCGCGCGCGGTTCGCCTGCACGAGCAGTCCCGCGCGGACATGGAGGACGTCTGGCGCACCAACGTCGGCGGCGTCTTCCTCGCCATGAAGTACGAGATCCCGCACATGCTGTCCCGGCGAGGGGGCGTCATCGTGAACACGGCCTCGATCTCGGCGGAGGTCGGGTTCGCCACCATCGCCCCGTACAACGCGAGCAAGCACGGCGTCGCCGCGCTGACCAAGGTGGCGGCGCTGGAGTACGCCGCCGACGGCATCCGGGTGGTCGCCTTCGCGCCCGGCGCCGTGGACACCCCGATGCTGCGGCGCGCCGCCGAGGCGTTCGGTGTGACGTACGAACAGATCGCGCAGGACTACCCGATCCGGCGCATCGTGCGGGCGGAGGAGATGGCCCGGGTCATGATGTGGCTCGGCTCCCCCGAGGCGGCACCCGTCGTCGGCACCGACGTCGACGCCTCCGGCGGCTACCTGACCGGCTGAGCGACCGTACGGTCCTGACGCGCCGGTCGGCGTGAACGGGCACGCCCCTCGGAACCCGCCCGTGCCGAACCCGCCGGAAGCCGCGTACCCCGTCCCCGGTCTCCCCCGGGCTGACCTGCCGTCAGCCGGATGGGGAGGGGTCCCCCGGCGGCACCGGCATGCTGGCAGCGGTGAACGCCCGCGGCCACAAGGAGGGTGACGATGAGCGGCGCCGGCACACTGCACGCCTGCTCCGTCGACGGCGACGTCGGCACGGCGGACCTACGGGTCAGCCGCAGGCAGGGTGAACTGACGTACCGCCACGGTCACTGGCGGCTGCGCGGCACCGGGGAGGCGCGGTTCCGGCCGGCGCGCGACCGCCGGGTGTTCCGCTCCGGGGAGCCGGTGCTCGTCGCCCCGGGCCGCGCGGCGCTGTCCGTGACGGAGCCGGGCGGGCGGCTCGTCCTGGCCGCCCTCGGCCAGGCGTGCTCCGACGGAGCGCCGGGCGAGGTCGGGCACCGGCCGGCGGGGACCGGATTCCCCCACCCGCCATCCTGCAACCGGCTCGGGCGGAACGTGTTGACCGGCCTGTTCGGGTCGGGCAGCCTGACGCCGGAGGATCTCGTCCTGCTCGACGCCGGACCGGACCGCTGAGCCGGGGAGGGGGCCCGACGATGACCGATGGCACACGCGGTCTGACGGGGCTCGGCGCCCTGCTGTCGCCCGCCTGCTGGAACGATCTGCTGGGCTGCGGCACGACCAGGCGCTACCCGCCGGACCACACGCTGATGTGGGAGGGCGGCCCGGGGCAGGCCATCCACGTGCTGCGCCGGGGCCGGGTGAAGGTCCAGCTCTCCGTGGCCGACGGCTTCGGGATGCCGCTCGCGGTGCGGTATCCGGGCGAGGTGCTCGGCGAGATCTCCGTTCTCGGCGGCAGCACGCGCACCGCCACGGTCGTCGCGATCGACGCCTGCGACGTGCGGGTTGTACCGGCCCAGCGTTTCCAGTGGTTCATCACCCGGCACGGGCTCCATCCGCTGATCTACCGGTTCTCGTGGGAACGCCTCCAGGAGTCCGAACGGTTCCGGGCCGAACTCGTCGCCCTCCCGTTCGTCCAGCGCCTGTGCAGGACCCTGCTCACGCACGCGGTCCCGGACGGACCCGACCGCTGGGTGGTGAACCTCCGCATGTCGCAGGAGGAACTCGGCCGCATGTGCGGCGGATGCCGCGCCTCGATGAGCGGCGCGCTGAAGACCCTCCGCGGGCAGGGGATCGTGGCGACGGCGCCCCGCGAGATCACCGTTCTCGACATGCCGGGCCTCCGGCGGTACGCGCGGCACGGTGCTCCCGGCGACAGCGCACCGGCCCGCCGGTAATTCACTCTCGCACTGCCTATTTTTCGTCACCGGTCCCCGGCGGCATGGGCCATGGTGACGACTCCGGACACTTCCCCGTCCGGCTGCCAACTCCCCACTGCTGACTGCTGACTGCTGTCCGCCGACCGCCGACAGCTCCCTGCTCGCCTGAGGACCGCCCATGGACCTGCTGGACACCGATGCCCGCCCGGGCCCGCCCAGCCCCGAACTGCCGTACTACCGCACCCTCCTCGCGGTGGACATCGAGAGTTTCTCCGCCCGGCCGAGCGACATGCTGCCGGTGCTGCGGGACGCCCAGCTGACGGCGCTGCGGGAGGCGACGCGCCGCGCCGGACTGGACTGGGAGGAGGTGCTGTTCCCGCAGGTCTCGGGCGACGGGTTCGTCTTCGGACTGCCGTCGGAGCGGACGCCGCGCCTGCTCGACCGCCTGCTCCCCGCGCTGCAGGAGTGCCTGGCGGAGGAGTCGGCGCGGCTGCCCCGGCGGGTGGGCGGCATCCGGTTGCGGGCCGCCGTACACCTCGGCCCGGTGCCGGACGACGGGGTGTGCACGACGATGACGGAGGTGCACCGGCTGCTGGACTGCCGCCCGCTGCGCGAGGCGCTGGCGCGGACGGACCCCGAGGTGACGTTCCTGACCGTCGTCGTCTCCCGGCGGGTCGTCAACGACGTGGTGGAGGCGGGCTATTCGCTGCTGCGGCCGGGCCAGCTGGCGCCGGTGCGGGCGCAGGTGAAGCAGTTCGACCAGGAGGCGTGGCTCCTCGTGCCGAAGCCCTCGGGGCTGATCCTGGGCACCGGCTTCGCCGGGCCCGCCGACGCCGCGCCGGACCCGGCGGGCCCGGCGCACGCGCCGGCGGGCGGCCCGACGATCATCAACCGCATCGACGGGCGGATCACCGGCTCCGTGACGCAGGGCGGCGTGGTCAACGGCGGCATCGCGGCGCACGTGACGACGGCGTCCGGGACCGGTACCCGGCCGGTTCCGGCCGCCGAACTCGCCGCCGCCACCCGGCGGTACACGCCGCCCCCCGCGGTGCGGCGGGCCCGGGCGCCGCTGTGCGAGCGGCACCTGGTGGTCGTGGCCGGCGACCCCGGGGACCGCCGGAGCGCGGCGCTGTGGCTGCTCGGCGGCCTGGCGGACCGCGACGGGATCGGCGTCGTGGACGTGGTGAAGGACTGGTCCCGCCCGGCCGTTTCCGGGCTGCCGCTCGCCCGCCGCAGCGGCGGCGTCGTCGACCTGAACGACCCGGCGGCCGACCGCCCGGGAGTCGCCTTCGCCGAGGATCTGCTGCGGCACGCCGCCCGGCTGGCGGAGTGCGGCTCCTACCTGGTGGTCACCGTCCGCCCGGAACTGTGGGCGGAGTGCTGGCCGGTGCTGCCCGCGGTGGAGGCGACCCGGCACGGCCCCACCGCCGCGGCGGCGTCGGTGCGCCTGGAGCGGCTGCCCGCCCGGGACGCCCCTCCGGCGCCGCCGCCCGCGGCGATCGGTCCCGTCCCCGGCCCGCCGCCGGGCGACGGCGAGCGCGCCGAGGACCGGCACGCGGAGTATCTGCGGCTCACCGACCCGGAGGGGCGCGTGTCGACGTACCGGCTCCACGACGACATGGGCGCCCCCCGGACCGTGGTGACCCTGGGCCGGCCCGCGCCGCGCACCGCCCCGCCCGACATCGTGCTCGACACCGATCCGCTGAGCTGGATCTCCCGCGACCACTGCCGCCTGGAGCGCGACGACGGCCACTGGTGGCTGGTGCCGCGCGGCGACAACAGGCCGCTGATCCACCGGAGGGGCGACGACGAACCCGAGCCCGTCGCGCGGCGCACCCGGCTCAGGGACGGCGACCGCGTCCACATCCCGGTCCGGCCCCGCACGGACGGCCGGCCGCGCCACTGGCGGATCGAATTCGCCGATCCCCAGGAGACCCGCTCGGCCAACGGCCGGACCGCACACGCCCCGACCCCGACCACTGTCCCGACCACGACCACGACCACAGGTCCCGCGGACTCCGCAGGAGGAGAGATCCATTGACCACGCTCACCTCACCCCCGGCCTTCTCCACCACCGGCCCGATGCCCCCCACGCGCCGCGCGCCCCGCGCCTTCTTCGGGGCGGGGGTGGTGGCCGTCTGCCTGACCGCCGTCACCGTGCCGCTGGGGCTGCTCGACTGGTTCCCCCTCGTCCGTGAACTGCGCGACGGCGGCGGCGGGGCGCAGACGATCGCGACCTTGGTGCTCGGGGCGGCGCTCTGGGCCGTGCTGTTCGCCCTCGCCCGGCTGGCGCACGCCTCCCGCGAGCGGGTCCTGCTCACGCACGTCCGGCGCGCCCTGGCCGCCCGGGCCGCCGCGCCGTCCATCGGTGAGTTCCACCGCTTCGTGAGGGCACGGCTCAACGGCCTCCCGCTGCACAACTCCCTCGTGGGCCGGCGCCTCGCGGCACTGGCGGAGGCCGAGGCGGCGGCCGGCCCGGCCGCCGCCACCCTGGCCGCTCACTCCGAACTCGACCACGGTCACAGCGAGGTGACCTACGGCCCGGCCCGCGCCCTGGTCTGGGCGCTGCCCGCGCTCGGCTTCCTGGGCACCGCCTCGGAGATGGCGCGCGCCGTGGACGGACTCGGCAGCAGCGTGGCGGCCACGTCGGACTACACCCAGCTCCGCGACGGTCTCGCCTCGGGCGTCATCCCGGCCCTGGCCCACGCGTTCACCGTCACCTTGTTCGCCCTGGCCGCCAGCGTCGCCTGCCACACGCTCCTCACCTGGGCCAACTCCCGCGAGCAGCGGGTGCTGCTGGAGGTGGAGGACGTGACGCTGGACATCATCACCGGTGTCGGCGCGGGCGTCCGGGGAGACGGCGGTGCGACCGCCCCGGGCGCCGCCACGGCGGAGCTGGCGGGTCACCTGGCCGGTCTGGCCCGCGAAGTCGGCGAGGCCAGGCGGGTGATGGCGGACTCGGCCACCAAACTCTCCGCCCTGGACCTGGCCCACCTCGGCCCGCTGCTGCAATCGGTCGACCGCCGGCTGGAGTTGATCCACGGCGAGATGGCCCGGGATCTCGTGATCAGCCGGACGTACCGGCCCTCCCCGCCCCGGAGCTGACCCCATGACCATCACCCCCACACCCGTCTACACCAGGCGGCGGGCCCGGCCGGGGGCCGACGCGGCGCCCGTGGAACTCCGCTTCGTGGACCTGCTCATGATCGTCATCGCGACCCTGATGTTCCTCGCCATCACCCTCAGCGTGGTCAGCGCCTTCAGCGGGAGCGCGGAGAACGAGGCGGGCGGCACCCCGCGGAACGTCACGCCCCTGATCACGACCCGGGCGGCCCCGGCCGCCATCGCCGGGCAGCCGTACGCGCTCACCCTCGCCGTCGAGGGCGGCGACGGCGACTACGCGTGGCAGAGCGCGGGCGGCGACCTGCCCGACGGTCTGTCCCTCTCCCCCGACGGCACGGTCGCGGGAACCCCGGAGCGGGCCCAGGCCACGCGGGTGCGGGTCCGGGTCACCGACGGCAGCGGCCACGTCTCGGAGGTGCGCGCACTGGACTTCCGCGTGGAGCCCTCCGGCACCGAGAACGCCGGACAGGCACCGCCCCGGGTCGTCAGCCCCCGGATGCTGCTCGACGACGCGACGGAGGGCGAGGCGTACCGCCACACGTTCCGCACCGACTCCGGCGCCGCGCCGTACCAATGGGAGAGCGACGACCTGCCGTCCGGCCTCACGCTCTCGGCCGACGGCACGCTCACCGGCGAACCCGAGGCGGGCACCAGCGACTTCACCGTGAAGGTGACGGACGCCAACGGCACCACCGCACGGCAGGAGGTCCGGATGGATGTCGCGGAGGGCCCGGAGCCGCTGCACGAGCGGCTGCTGCGCTGGCTGTTGCTCGCCGTCTTCGTCGTCGCCTGGGGCTCCATGGTGCTCTTCGGGGGCGGCTTCGAAGGAATCGTCAACAAGATCCGCCGCTGGAAGGAGCAGGCGTCGTGACACTGAAGACCGGCATGGTGCTGTCCACCGGGGAGACGGTGGTCGAGGTGCGGCACGGAGGATTCGCCGAAGTGGGCGTGCTGGAGGACGACTTCGAGGGCAGGAAGGTGATCAAGCGCCTGAAGGCGGAGGTGCTCCAGGCCGGCGGCGAGGAGGTGGCCGAGGCGTTCTTCCGCGAGTGCCGGATCGTCGTCTCGAAGCTGCGCGAGGCGCCGTACGTCGCGCGGGCCCTGCTGGCGCTGCGGAGTCTGGACGAGCTGGGCCCGGTGCTGTTCGTGTCGTACGTGGACGGGCCGACGCTGCGGTCGCTGATCCGGGGCCGCCGTCAGTCGCTGAGCCAGACGGTCCGGATGGGCGGCCAGATCGCCGCCGCGATCGCCTTCGCCCACGAGCGCGACATCCGCCACCGGGACCTGAAGCCCAGCAACGTCCTGCTCACCGGGGACAACGAGATCCGGCTCATCGACTGGGGGCTCTCCCGGGCCCACGACGTGGCGGGCCTGACCGCCGGCGTGCGGGACTACCAGTCACCGGAGCGTCGCGTCGACCCCCGGCTGGACCACCCGGCCGACGACGTGTTCGCCCTGGGGACCATCCTCTACGAGTGCCTGACCGGCGGCTACCCGCGCGAGTCGGCCGATCCGCCGCAGCTGCGCGCGGTGCTGGCCCGTGCCCACCCGTTCGCGCCCGCGCCCGTCCTCGACCTGGTGTGCGGCGCCCTCGACTCCCGCCCCGAACAGCGCCCGGCCGCCGCCGAGATGGCCGCGGTGCTCGGCGCCCCGGAGCTCCGCGCCGACGTGGCCGCGCGCGAGGTCGAGCAGCCGTTCTGCCGGGGCTGCGGCTTCGTCGCGGCGGCCGGGACGCGCGCGGCCGACTGCGCGATCTGCGGGGAGGCGATGTACGAGCGGTACGCGGCGCCGCCCCGCCCGGGCATGGTGCGGGTGCCGCCCGGTGTCTTCACGCACGGGCTGACGCAGAACCAGGCGCGGCAGGCCCTCATGGCGGCCGGGATGACCCCCGACCCCCGCAACCTGGAACGGCTCGCCCCGCCGGACGATCCCCCGCGCGAGGTGTTCGTCCCCGGCTTCGACATCGATGTCGCGCCGGTCACCAACCTGGCCTTCAAGGACTTCGTGGACGCCACCAACTACCCGGCCCCGGAGGGCCTGCTGGACGCCTGCAACCTGAGGCCGGACCACCCGGTGACGCACGTCACCTGGCGGGACGCGCTGTGCTACGCGCTGTGGTCGCGGAAGCGGCTGGCCCACCCCCTGGAGTGGGAGAAGGCGGCGCGGGGCGACCGGGACAACCGGACGTATCCGTGGGGGGACACCTTCGAGGAACGGCGCTGCAACCACGCCGCGTTCCCCCTCAGCCGCTATCCGACGACCAGCCCGGTCCACGCCTTCACCGAGGGCGAGTCCGACGGCCGGTCGCCGTTCGGGGTGGCGGACATGGCGGGCAACGTCAGCGAGTGGGTCTCCCACAGCCGCGAGGCGCACGCCCAGGGCCGCGACGCGGACATGCGGGCGGTATGCGGCGGCGCGTGGCACGATCCGGTGGCCGCGTACGGCGCGGTGTCGATGCAGCTCCCGGCCGCCATCGACTACAAGAGCGCCTCGGTGGGCTTCCGTTGCGCGGCCGCCATCGTCTACCAGGAGCGGCGCCTCGGGGAGCGCTGACCGGGGCGTTCCCGCCGCACGCACGAAGGCCCGGCGGGGAACGCCGGGCCTTCTGTCGTAGCGGGGACAGGATTTGAACCTGCGACCTCTGGGTTATGAGCCCAGCGAGCTACCGAGCTGCTCCACCCCGCGGCGGTGATCCCAACTCTACGCCATTCCCCGCCGGTTCCCGACCACCCGCCCGCCGCGCGGCCGGGGGCGGGGGTCAGGAACGGGCCGTGGCCCGGCGGGCGATGTCGGTGGCGGCCCTGCGGCCCTCCGGGACGGGGATCAACGGGTAGACGTGGACGGCGCCTTCGCACACCGTCAGGTCGAACGGCACCCCCTCGGCCGCGCAGCGGTCGCGGAGCGCGAGCACGTCGGGATAGATCATCTCGTGGGTGCCGACGTAGGCCGTGATGGGGGCCAGCCCCTTCACCGGCCCGTTGATCGGGCTCAGCCGCGGGTCGGCGGGGTCGTCGCCGCCCGCCCACGCCCGGCCCGCCTCCAGGGCGCCGGAGCGGCCCAGCCAGGGGTCCTTGTCCTCCAGGGCGATCACGGCGGGATTGCTCACGGTCACGTCCAGCCAGGGGGACAGCAGCACCAGGCGGCGCGGCTGCGGCAGGCCGGCGGCGGCGAGGGTCTGGGCGAACCCCAGGGCCAGGCCGCCGCCGGCGGAGTCGCCCACGAACGTGACGCGGTCGGCCTCGACGTCGGTGAGCACCTGCCGGTAGACGTCGGTGAGGAACGGATACGCCTCGCGGTAGGTGTGCCGCGGCGCGAGGCCGTACAGGGGGACCTCGACGCGGGCTCCCGCGTCCGCCAGCCGGGAGACCAGGGCCCAGTGCTGCTTGACGATCTCGTTGACGTAGCCGCCGCCGTGCAGGTAGATCACCACGGAGCCGTTCCGGTGACCACGCGGCCGGACGGTGCAGCACGGGGTGTCCCGCACCGACCGGCTGCCGACGTCATGGCGCGCGGCCAGGGACGCCGGGGGCCGCCAGCTCTTCTTCGGCCGCCCAAGGTGCGCGCGCATGCGCTCGGCGCTGACCCACAGCGGCTTCCGGGTGCGGCGCAGCAGCACCGACACCGCCCTCATCTGCCAGCTTGTCATCCGTGTGCGCTCCTCGCTTCGCGCCGGGTCCGTCGCCGCGTTTCTACCAGCCGGCGAACGTGTCCCGGGCCGCCTGGTTGCGCCGGACGTCGGCGTACTCGGGGTGCCCGGCCAGCGGGAACGCGGCGCCGAAGACGCGGCGCGCCGCGGCGTCCGCCCTGAGCGTGGCCAGGAGCCACGCGGTCGTGAGGCCGCGGAAGCCTCCGCCGTCCTGGGTGAACGTGGGCGCGAAGTGGTCCGCGTCCCGCAGCGACGCGTAGACGGTGGGCACCCGGGCCTTCTCGTAGAAGCCCGACACCACCGTGTCGGGCGGCACGATCCGGTCCGCCGCGCCGGTGAGCAGCAGCATCGGGCAGTGCAGGTCCGTCGCGGAGGCCAGGGGCCCGGGCTGGAGCGGCAGCACCGAGGTGACGCGCGCGTCGAAGGCCGCGTTGAGCGCTCCGGCGCCGCCCTGGGAGTGCCCGGTCGTGGCGACGTGGGCCAGGTCCACCGCGCCGTGGAACGCGCCGCCCTTCCGGGCGTTCTCGGCGGTCAGGTCGTCCAGGCCGGCGAGCATCTCCGCGCCGCTGTTCGCGAAGGGGGTGTTGGCCGCGGCGACGATGAACCCGTGGCTCGCCCAGTGGCCGAGCAGCGCCTGGTAGACGCCGGGAACGGCGAAGGTGCCGTTCCCCCAGAGGACCACCGGGAACGTCGTCCCCGTGGTGGCGGGCGCCTCCGGGTGGTAGTAGGTGGTGACGGCCGTCTTCCTGGTGGCCACCCGGTGGGGGCCGCGGGCGTCCCAGGCGGCGGTGGGGTCGGTGGCGGAGAGGCTCTGCCGCTGGGTGGCCGGACCGGTCGCGCCCGACGCCGCCGCGGCCGTGGCGGCCGTCACGACCACGCCGGCCGCTCCGGCCTTCAGCAGGTGCCTGCGGTTCATCCTGTGCTGTCCCATGGGGGGCGTTCTCCTTGATTCCGCCGGGTGCGCTCGGCGCGCCCGGTCCGCTCGGTTCCGGGATCGCGCGCGGGGTCAGCCGCGGGCGGCGTCGGCGACGGCGGCGCCGAAGGCGGCCATGCCGCGGGCGTTGGGGTGCAGCGGGGCGGCGGGGCTGGTGGGGACGAGGCCCTCCAGGTAGCGCTCGCCGGCCGGGGCGCAGGTGTCGTGCCCGGCGCTGACGGCGGCGATGTCGACGTACGTCGCCCCGTGCAGCCGGGCCTGCTCGCGCAGCACGTCGTTGAGCGTGTCGACCGATCCCTGGAGGTAGTCGGCGTCCTTGCCCCAGACCGGCTGGGTGGGCCAGCAGCCGCCGTCGCGGATGTAGGTGCCGTAACCGACCACGAGGACCCGCGCGTTGGGGGCGCGCCGGTGGATCTCGTCCAGGGCGCGGCCGAACGCGGGTGCCCACGCCTCGATCGACGCGGCGACCCGGTCGGTGCCGCCGGCCGTGAGGCGGTCGGCGCAGGACAGGCCCAGCGGCGGGGGGAGGAGGTTGACGCAGCCCAGGCTCGTGCCGACGAGGTTGCTGTCGTTGCCGCCGATGGTGACGGTGACGAGGTCCGTCGCGGCGTCGAGGGCGTCGTACTGGGGTGCGCCGCCGCTGTCGAAGTCCTCCAGGGTGGCGCCGGAGCAGGAGACGTCGGTGAGCTCGGCGCCGAGCGCCTCGGCGGCCACGGCGGGGTAGTTGTGGTCGGAGCGGAGACAGCCGGCGTCGGTCTGTGCCGGTATGAGGGGTCCGGCGGCGGCCGAGTCGCCCAGCGCCACGTACCGCGGGCCGTCGTCGGCGTGCACCGGGGCCGCCGCCCAGCTCAGGGCGGCCGTCAGCGCCGCCGCCGTGATGACCGGGATGGCCGGGGTGGTCCTGCTCCGTCGCATGGGGCCTCCGTCAGTTCCGTGTTCCGCCTCGTGTGCGTTCCACATGCTGCCGTCGCGGCGGCCCGCCGCCGTTTGGCCTTCTGGCCGAATCGCGGGCGGTCGTGTTGTGGCGGGTGACAAAGCGGCTCGTGGTGCGCGCCCGCCGGTGCCTCGTCCGGGCCGCGCCGGTCCGGTACCGTGCCGGGGACCCGCCCGGGCAGCGGCGCGGCCGGAGACCGGATCGGATCCCGGAAGGAGCGAACGGTGACGAGCGACAGCGATGCCGCGCCCCGCACCGGCGGGGCGGCCCTGCCGCGCAGGCTGATCGCCGATCTTTCGCGGCTCACGTCCGAGGTGACCGGGCAGGTGACCGCCGCGCTCCCCGCCTACGCCCGGCTGCCCGCGGAGCAGATCGACGGAGACGTGCGGCGCGTCGTCGAGGCCACCCTCCGGGCGCTCGCCGAGGCGCTGCGCACCGGCGAACCCCCCTCCCCGGACTACCTGGCGCGGATCCGCGCCTCCGCGGCGAAGCGCGCCGAGGAGGGCATGCCCATCGAGGCGGTGATCAGCGCCTACCACGTCGGCGCGCGGGCCTGCCTCGACGCGCTGTTCCCGGCCGCGGGGACCACGGACGCGCGGGAGGCGTTCGCGGTGCAGCGGCTGATGCTCGACCACCTCGGCCACATCGCGGCCGCGGTCTCGGCCGGCTACCTGGACGAGCACGACGCCGAGCAGGACGAACACAGCGCCGCCCGCCACGCGCTGCTGGCCGCGCTGCTGGACGGGACCGATCCGGACGCCCACGCGGCTCGCGCCGGGATCGTGCTCCCCGTCACCTACCTCGTCCTGGCCGTCGCCGTCGGCCCGCACCCCGACGAGCGGACCCGGGGCGTCGACGCCTCGATCGCCGCCCGCCGCAAGGTCCGGCGGCTGCGGGAGGAGCTGGACCGGCGTGTCGGCCGGGGCGCGCTCCTGCGGCTGACCGCCGACGAGGGCCTGGCGCTGGTCCCCCACCGGACCCCGCACCACGCGTTCGGCCCGGACGACTGGGACTGGCTGACCGGCCTCGTCACGGGTCTGGCCGGTGCCTCCGGGGCCGGGATCGTGGCCGGCGTCCAGCCCTGCGCGCCTTCCGGTGTCCCGGCCGCGGCGCGCCTCGCCCGGGAGCTGCGCGACGTGGCGCTGACCTGTCGAAGGCCGGGCGGCGTCTACCGGCTCGCGGACCTGGCGCTGGAGTACCAGCTCAGCCGTCCGGGACCGGCCCTGGACCACCTGGTCGCGCTGCTGGAGCCCGTTCGCGAGCGCCCCGACCTCCTCCACACCCTGCGGGTCTTCCTGGACAGCGACCTCAACCGCCGCCGCACCGCCACCCGGCTGGGCGTGCACCCCAACACGGTCGACTACCGGCTCGGCCGGATCAGCGCCCTCACCGGCCTGGACACGGCCGGCAGCGCGGACCTGCTCACCCTGTGCGCGGCGGTCATCGGGCTGGACGCCGCCCCCGCCGCTTAGTCTGGGGTCATGCCCGGCGGCCTGGTCACCCTGTCCCTCTGCGGTGACGTGATGCTGGGCCGGGGCGTCGACCAGATCCTGCCGCACCCCGGTGACCCGGCGCTGCGGGAGGCGTACGTCCGTGACGCCCGTGCCTACGTCGAGCTGGCCGAGGCGGCCAACGGGCCGATCCCGCGGCCGGCCGGCTTCTCCTGGCCCTGGGGCGAGGCGCTCCCCGTCCTCGACGAGGCCGCCCCCGACGTCCGGATCGTCAATCTGGAGACCAGCGTCACGGCGGACGGCCGGTTCGCGCCCGGCAAGGAGATCCACTACCGGATGCACCCGGCCAACCTGCCGGCCCTGGCCGCCGCCCGCCCCGACGTCTGCGTCCTGGCCAACAACCATGTGCTGGACTTCGGGACGGCCGGACTCCGGGAAACGCTCGCCACCCTGGCCGGGGCGGGCCTGGCCACGGCGGGCGCGGGCCGGGACGCGGCCGGGGCCGGGCGGCCGGCCGTCGTCCCGGTCGACGGCGGCGGCCGGGTGCTGGTCTTCGCGTGCGGGATGCCGTCCAGCGGCGTCCCGCACGCGTGGGCCGCTACCGGCGAGCGCGCCGGGGTGCACGTCGTCGCCGGGCCGGGCGAGGCCGCCGCGGCGGGGATCACGCGGCGCGTGCGGCAGGCGAAGCGACCGGGCGACATCGCGGTCGTCTCGGTCCACTGGGGACCGAACTGGGGCTACGACGTGACCGCCGACGACGTCCGCTTCGCCCACGCGCTCGTCGACGGCGGCGTGGACCTGGTGCACGGCCACTCCTCGCACCACCCCCGCCCGCTGGAGGTGTACCGGGGAAAGCTCGTCCTCCACGGCTGCGGCGACTTCGTCAACGACTACGAGGGCATCGGCGGCTACGAGCAGTTCCGGGACGACCTGCGGCTGCTGTACCTCGTCACGGTGGAACAGGACACCGGCGCCCTGGCCGGGCTGCGGATGGTGCCCTTCCGGGCCCGCCGCATGCGGCTGGCGCACGCCTCCCGCGAGGACGCCGCCTGGCTGCGCCGCTGCCTCGACGGCGTCAGCCGGGACTTCGGCTGCCGCGTCGAGCACGGGCCCGACGGGACGCTCACCCTCCACCCGCCGCCCGGCGCGGGGCGACCGGCCGGCCCCTGACCGGCCCGGCGCGGCGGCGCGTTGGTCAGGCGGCGCGCGGTCAGGCGAACTCGGCGAACGACCACACGCACACGTCGCCCCTGCCGTCCGAGGTGCCGGTGCCGGTGGCCAGGTAGCGGCCGTCGGGGCTGAACGCGGCGTAGCGGACGGGAGCGGCCTGGGTCAGCGTGCGCCAGGTGCCCCGCGCGGTGTCGAGGACCCGGACGGTCTGGGCGGTGGCGGCGGCCAGGTAGCGGCCGTCGGGGCTGAAGTCGAGGCGGAAGAACTCCCGCTCGTGGAGGTGGCTGGCCAGGGTCCGACCGCTCGCGCAGTCGCGGATCTCCAGCCGGAATCTGCTGGCCGAGGTGGCGTCGGCGAGCTTGTGCAGCCACTTCCCGGGCTTCGCGGGCTCGTCGGCGCCGCCCGCGGGCGACGCCACGGACGTGTCCACGGCCACGGTCGTCGCGTCGGGGGCGAGCGCCAGCCGGTAGGCATTCCAGTCCAGGCGGAACTCCCACTCGCGGCCGGTGACCAGATGGTGGAACCGGACGGCGCGGTCCTGGGACGCCGTGCCCAGCAGCCACCCGTCGCGGCTGAGGTCCAGCGCCCACAGCGGCCCGGGGAAGTCCAGGACGCGTTCCGTGGTGCCGGTCTCGGTCCGGATGATCCGCACCGCGTTGTCGTCGCCCATGGTCATCAGCAGCTCGCCGTCGGGGCTGAACCGCATCACCCAGACGGGGGCGGGATGGGGCAGGGAGTGCCGTACCCGGTACTCGGCCGCCGGGTCGTGGAGCCGCACGACCCCGTCGTCACCGGCGGTGGCGAGCCAGCGCCCGTCCGCGCTGAGGGCGACGGTGCGCGCCGTCCCCGGCGGGGTGACCACGCGATCGAACGTCGCGGTGACGGCGTCGTACAGCCGCACGGGGCCGGACTCCGGCGCGGCGGCCAGCGGGTTGAGGCCCTGTCCGAACATCACCCGCAGCACACGGCTGGACAGGTTGTGCACCTGGATCAGCTTCGGCTCGTCCAGCGGTCGCACGGCAAGCGCCGGGACCGGTGCGGGCGGCGGTGCGACGGTGGCGAGCCAGTCGCCCGACATCACGCGGGCACCGGGCGCGGCGTGCCGGGCGCGCAGGACGCCGCCGGCGAGGGCGGGGGCGTGGAGGTGCCGCAGCGTGGTGTCGGCGGTGCGCACGACGAGCAGCGGGGCGTCCGGCCGGTAGTGCCCGCCGGGTTCGACGAGCCACCGGACCACGGTCGCGGAGCCGTCCGGCAGTGTCCAGGACAGGGGGACGGCGGTGGAGGTGGCGGTCGTGGGCTGCACGCGGCGGTCCCTTTCCCTGGCCCAGGCGGCGGCGCCCTGGACGACGGCCAGGGCGGGGTCCATGGCGCGGCGCAGCGGCCGGCCCAGCTGACGGGTGACGGCGTCGGTGACCACCGGCATCTGGGCGGTGCCGCCGACGAGGACGACGGCGTCGATGTCGGCCGGGCGCACGCCGCAGGCGGTGGCGAGGTCCCGGCAGCAGGCCACGGTCCCGGCGACCAGCGGGGTGATCAGCTCGGCCAGCCGCTCCCGGCTGAGGCGGTACTCGGGGGCGCCGGGGGCGATGACGTCCCTGGCCTCGGTGTCGCCGGTGAGGTGGTGCTTGATCTGCCGGGCGAAGTCCGCGAGAGCGAGGTTGGTCTGGAGGGCCGTCCTCTCGTCGGGCGCGCCGGACGAACCGGGGGAACCGGCGGAACCGGGGAAGACCGCGGCGCCCGAGCGGCGGATGTGGGCGGCGATCAGGTCGTCGATGTCCCGGCCGCCGTGGTCGTCCAGGGCGGCGGGGCGGCCCAGGACGGTGATGTCGCCGTCCGGCCCGGTGCGGACCAGCGCCGCGTCGAACGTGCCGCCGCCGAAGTCGTAGACCAGGGCGGTGGTGCCGGGGGCGAGGGGGCCGCCGGCCAGCGGGGCCAGGGCGGCGGCGACCGGCTCGGGCAGCAGCTCGACCTCGGCGAACCCGGCGTCCGTCCCGGCCGCCAGCATGCGGTCGCGGCGCGGGTCGCCCACGGCGTAGGTGGCCGGGACGGTCAGGACGAGCCGGTCGACGGGCGCGGCGGTGAACGGCTCGGCCGCCGCGCGGAACGCCCGCAGCACGGCGGCGACCAGGTCGGTCACGTGGTGGCGCCGCTCGCCCAGCCAGAGCGGATCGCTCTGCCCCAGTTCCCGTTTGAACTCGTGCCGGTAGGCCGCCGGGTCGATGCGGCGGCGGCTGTCGGCGGCGGTGCCGACCAGCAGCGTCCCGCCGTCCAGGGCCACCGCCGAGGGCCAGGACCACGACCCGCTGACCGGCTCGCGCAGCAGCGTCACCTCTCCGCCCGCCACCAGGGCCGCGGAGGAGGTGCAGGTTCCGAAGTCCACCACCAGGGTGGGTTCCGTGGGCAAGGCGCCGCTCCTTGTGCTCGGTGGGGTCGCGGGGTCTCAGGGGGTGGGCCGGGCGCGGCCGGCGGCGTCGCCGGTCCGGCCGAGCCGGGCGATGAGCCGTTCGTAGCTGCGCCGCAGGGTGAACGCGGCCTGCCGGGTCCGGCCGCCGTACGCGGGGTCGACGGCGTGCGCGGCCCAGCGGGCGCGGTGGCGGTGGGCCCGCGCGAGCAGGGCGTCGTGGTCCGCGGTCTCGGGCAGCCCGAGCCGGGCGGCGGGGGTCGTGCCGTACTCGCCGGTGACGCACAGCAGTTCCTCGGTGTCGGCGGGCGTGAGGTGGAGCTTGCCGTCGTAGAGGTCGCGCAGCGTGCGGAGTTCCGCGAAGCCGTGCTCGTCGTGGTCGAGGGCGAGCAGCGGCGCCATGGCGTCGGTGAGGGCGAGCCGCTCGCGCGGGCCGGTCAGCCGGGGCGTCAGGCCGTCGCGGACCAGGTAGGTGCGGTCGAGCAGGCCGCGCGTCCGGATCAGGTCGGCCCGGTTGCCGAAGTGCTCGGTGAGGAGCCGCCGCAGTCCGGTGACGCCGCTCTGCTCGACGAGGGCGGCGCGCAGGGCGGGCAGTCCGGTCGCCTGCCGCTCGTGGAGCAGGCGGCAGGCGAGGTGGACCCCGTAGGGGCTGAGGAGGCGGACCAGCGCGGCCCGGCGGGCGGGGGGCACCGGCAGGTCGGGGTACTCGCGGCTCTCGAACAGCGGGCCGCGGCACAGGTGCCGGGCCAGCGCGTCGCCCGGGGCGCGCGGGTCGCCGCCCGGGCGGCTGCCGCCCGGGGCGGGCCGGGCGGTGAGGGGGGCCAGTGCGGACAGATCGGCGACCTGGGCGGCGGTGAGCGCCGCGGCTCCGGCGGCGAGCCGCCCGGCCACCGGTGCGAGGGTGTACAGCACGCGGGCCGTGCCCGGGGCGCGCATCAGCCGCTCGGCCAGCTCGTGGGCGCGGCGCAGCGGGTCGGCGGCGTCGGGCCACAGCAGCTCGATCTTGGTGAGGGCGCCCACGGTGCCGATGGGGCCCTGGGTGGCGAAACCGGCGCCGGTGACCTGGGTGAGGAGGCCGCGCAGCGAGTCGGCGAGGCCGTGCCAGGGGGTGACGACGAGGAGGGCGTCGGCCTGGTTCGCGGCGGCCGACGAGGCGGCGTGCACGGCGTCGCCGTCCCGGCCGAGCAGCCGCAGGGTGCGGGCCGACTCGCCGGAGAGGACGGAGTCGAGGCCGGGGGTGTCGATGAGGTCGAAGGAGCGCAGCACGGGGTTGGGGTCGGTGACGACGAGGTGGTCGACGGCGCGGAGCAGCGCGAGTTGGTCGGCGTCGCCGGTCCGCGCCGCGCCGGCGAGGGCGGCGAGGTCCTCGGGCCGGTAGCGGCGCGGCGGTCCGCCGTCGCGGAAGTGGGCGGTGACGGTGCGGGCGGGGCCGCTGGTGAGCCAGGTGACGTTGAAGGTGAGTTCGGTGACGCCGGTGGGCGCGAGGTCCTCGCCGAGCAGGGCGTTGACGAGGGTGGACTTGCCGGAGCTGACGCGGCCCACGAGGGCGACGCGCGGCGGATCGGCCAGCCGCTCCCGGTGGGTGGCGAGGGCGCGGGCCAGGGGTGCGAGGGCCGGGATGCCGGCCACGGCGGCCCCGGCCGCGTCGAAGGCGGCGGCGGCCCGGTCCCGGGGGCCGGTCCCCGTCACGGATCCTGCCCGGGGCGCTGGGCCGGGTCCGGTTCCGGGCCGAGGAACCGGGAGAAGAAGGCGGGGGCCAGCGCGCGGAGGTAGGGGGCCAGCCCCGGCTCCACGAGGCGGCCGAGGAGCCCCGCGAACGTGGCCGCGTCCGGCTCCGGCAGCGCGCGGCCCTCGTCGAGGGCGTGCAGCAGGGCGTCGTACCCCAGCAGCAGGCGCTCCACGTCGGCCAGGTAGTCGCCCACGGTGGTCCACGGCGCGTCCGGCCGGGGGAAGGTACCGACGGGGCCCGGTGTGCCGGGCATCGGCCAGGGCCGGGGCCGGGTGTACCGCAGGTCGGTGTATTCGGTGATCCGGCGCGTGCGGCGGTCGACCGTCAGCGTGGCGAAGGGCGGGTGGAGCAGCAGTCCGGTGCCGCCGGGGGCGCGGCGTCCCCCGAACAGGGGGAAGCGGAGCAGCACGGCGGGCCGGTCGCGGGGCCCGGGCCGCCGCAGCGGCGCGGGCCAGGCGAGGAACGCCTCCATCGGGACGAGCTGCCGGAACAGCGGCATGCGGCGCAGGTCGCGCATCAGGCGGCCGGTGGCGCTGCTGGTGTACGCGTCCGAGGCCCGGAATCCGGGGCCGCGGGGCGTGCGGGGCGGGCCGGGGCCACGCGCGGGGTCACGCGCCGGGTTATTCAACGGTCCGTTCTCCCTCCGCCCGGACGAGATACCGGCCGGAGTCCTCCCAGGCCGCCCAGAACGCCTCGACGGGCACCCGGTAGCCGGCGCCGTCGGGGCGGCCGGGGTCGTTGAGGATCACCCAGGTGCCCGCCGGGTCGGTGTAGTCGAGGCCGGTGACCTGGACGGCGTGGTCGGGCCCCTGGCCGGGGATGGTCGGGTAGTCCGCCAGCGGCGACGCGGGGGTGTGGAACGGCGCGGCGATCTCGTCGGCGTCGACGGGGACGAGCAGCTTGTCGCCGTCGGCGAGGGCGAAGCGGACGTCGTCCAGGTTCGCGCCCTCCTCGCGCCGCACGGGGATCCCGTGGTGCTCCAGCAGGTTGGCCATGTCCGCCAGGGGGGTGCCGGCGCCCGGCTGGTACCAGCCCCGCTCCTCGGCCAGCACCGCCAGCTCGGCCTCCGTCCGGTCGGTGCCGGTCACCTCGTCCAGCACGAACTCCTGGGCGGCGACGGCGCAGGAAAAGTCGGCGTCCTGCCGGTGCCAGTAGGTCGCGGAGGTCTCCGGGTCGCCGACGACCGCGGCTCCCGGGTCGTATCCGGCGGGCTCCGGCTCCGTCGCCGCGGGCTCCGGCGCGTCCGCCGCGACGGCTTCGTCGTCGGCGGTGCCGGTGTCGGTGTTGATTCCGGGGTCGGGGTCGTGGTCGTCGGTGAAGTCGAAGTCGCCCAGCATCACTGCTCCGCCCAGGAGATGTCGTCCGCACCCGGCTCGCCGGGCGGCGGGGGTGGGGTGGCGCGGCCGGTCGCGGCCAGCCGTTCGGCCCGCGCCGCGAGGGTGGCGAACCTGGCCTCGCGCCGCACCAGCGGGGCCAGTTCGGCGTCGAGTTCCGCGATGCGGGCGGCGGCCTGCTCCTCGGTGAGCCGCCGGACCCGGCTGAGCCCCTCGATCAGCCGCTCGTTGGTCTCCCGCTCCACGGCGATCCGCCGGTCCAGCTCGGCCTCCGCCCACGCGCCGAACTCCTGGCCGATGTCCCGCGCCGCCCGCAGGACGTGCCCGCGCTGCTCCCGGCGCACCGGCTTCAGCTCCGTGGCCAGGCTCTGCCGTCGCTGCTTGATGTCCTCGTTGCGGACGTCCCGGCCGGCGCTGTCCCAGCCCGCGGCCATGCCGACCAGGCCGCCCGCGGCCACGCCGATGGCGGTGCCGAGGCCGGGCAGGACGAGACTCCCGAGGAATCCGCCCACCGTGGAGCCGATGCCGCCGCCGAACGAGAGGTCGCGCAGCTTGCGTTTCAGCGGGCTGCCGCGCAGTTCCTGACCGAGCGTGCCGGTGACCTCGGCCTCCGGTGGCGGCGGTCCCTGCTGCTCGGCGAGGGACGCCGTGCCCAGGTCGAGTCCGGACGTCCGGGTGAAATCCTCCAGCATCCGCGCGGCGGCGTCCCTCGCCCGCTCGTTGACCGAGCCGACCACGAGGGCCGCGTCGGCCGTCAGCCGCTCCACGAGCTTGTCCGGGGCGTACAGGTAGGCCGGGTCGTAGAGGTACGACGCCTCGCAGTGGTCCCACACGGCCGCCAGGCGGTCCTCCCCGTAGGCGGCGAGCTCCGCCTGCAGGGCGGTGGCGCGCTCGTGGAGGTCACCGCGCCACGCCGCTCGCTTCCCGCGCAGCTCGTCGAGGCGCCGCCCGCGCCGTTCGGCCGCCTCCCTGCTCGCCCGGCCCGCCTCGGCCGTCGCGTCGCCCAGCGCCCGGCGCTCCGCGCGCAGCGGGCCGAGCCGCGCGTCGAGCCCCTCCCGGAGGGCGCGCAGCGCGTCGCCGAGCACCGCGGGGATCCCCCGCGCCGCCAGCGCCGTCTCCAGGGCACGTTCCAGCGCCGGCACGTTGCCCAGCTCCAGGTCCTCCGGCTCGCCGTACGCGAGATAGTCGCGGTGGGCGCGGGCGGACACGGGGACCACGACGACGTCCTCGGCCGGCCGGTCGAGTGCGGTCGCGATCTTGGCGACGGCGTCGGTGAGGACCTCGCCGTAGCCGCCGGTGTCGGTCTTCGTCAGCGCGAACAGCAGGGCCCCGCGGCTGCCGGTGGCCTCCACCGCCTCGGCCGCCTGCCGCACCGCGCGCACGTGACCGGCCAGCAGGGCCTGCCCGGAGTCCAGCACGCAGACCACGGCGTGGGCGCTGGGCAGGAAGGCCATGGCGTCGGCGCTGTGGCGGAGGTGGGGGCCGCCGGTGCCGGGCGTGTCGACCAGTTGGAGGCCGGGGGCGAGCAGCGGGCTCGGGGTCCCCACGGAGACCAGCAGGACGTCCCGGACTCCTTCCGGGTTCCCGGTCTCGGTGACGTAGCGGGGCAGCTCCGCCCGAGAGACGGTCAGGCGCTCCCCGGCCGTGCCGTCCGCCGCGCGCAGGACGACGGTGACGCGCTCGGGGTCGGCGTGGGAGACGGCGGTGACGACGCCGGTGGCGATCTCCTCGGCCTCCGGCAGCAGCCGCGGCGGGTCGACCTCGCCGAGGAGCGCGTTGATCAGGCTCGACTTGCCGGACTTGAACTCGCCCGTGAAGGCGACGGTCAGCCGGGCGTTCTCCAGCCGTTCGCGCGCCGCCGCGAGCGCCGCCGCCGAACGCGGTCCCCCGGCCGCGAACTCCGCGAACTCGGCGAGGATCCCGTCCCGCAGCGCGGCGAACTCCTCCAGCGCCATACGCCCCCCGTGGACAGGCGAGCGAGATACACCGCGCTCACACAACAACGTGACACTGCCCACAAGTTGACCAGGAACGACAGGAGAAGTAAAGGGCGGGCGGGACGCCTCGCAGAAGCCGGGAGGCGACACCCAGCCCTCGTGTGCCGATGAGGCGTGGCCGCCGCCCTGTTCTCGGCGGCGTCCCGGAAGGGGATCGACGGCCGCCCGGCGGTTCTGCGACGCGTTTCAGGCCGCGGGGCTGCCGGCCTGCCATGTCTGTGCGATGCGCCGCATCAGCGGCGGGTACACGACCAGGTGCCGGAACGGGGCGATCGCGGCCATGTAGACCTTCCCGAACAGGCCGTTCGGCTTCACCAGGACGGCCATCTGCCCCCGGTGGCCGCCGGTGTCGTCCGGGACCCAGGCGAGGTGCATGACCGCGTGCACGGTCCGGTTGGCCATCTCCGACGCCCACTCGTCGTCCGTCAGGTAGACCGAGCTGAAGGGCAGGCGGTCGAACTCCGGTCCCGACGGTCCGTCACGCAGGTCGGCGGGCAGCCGGTCGCGCAGCGTCGGCACCCGGGAGCCGACGCCGGAGTCCCGGGTGTCCCAGCCGAGCAGTTCGCCGAGCTTCCAGCGGATCGCGAAGAGCGCGCGGGCGGCCCGTGACGGGTTGTCCGCCGTATCGCCCGAGGCGGTCTGCCGCACCAGGCGCGGGAAGTCGCCGGGGCCTCCCGGCGTCGGCAGCGCCCACACGTCGTAGAGGCGGAAGTCGGGCGTGATCTCGTGGATCCGCCAGGGCGGGGAGGTGTGTGCGGTGTTCGGGAGTTTCATGCGTGGGCCTCCGGGGGGTCGGTGGGGTGGGGCACGGCGAGGGAGCCGAGTCCGAGGACGCCGGCGACGGCGCGGGCCGCGAGCTGTTCGTCGTGGGGGGCTTGTCCGGCCAGGGCGATCACCGTGCCCTCCAGCGCGCCGACGACGGCGAGCGCGAGGATTCCGGTCGGCGGGCCGGGCGGGATCGCCCCGGTGGCGCGACCGGCGGCGATGAGGTGGTCGCAGCGGCTGACGAGCGCCGCGTAGCCGCGCTCGACCTCGCGGCCGACGGGATGGTCCTGTCCGCTGAACTCCAGCCGCAGCGCGACCGGCATCCGCGCCACGTCGCGCCGGCAGTAGACGGCGTGGCCGCGCGCGAGGGTGAGCAGCGCCGCCACGGGGTCGGCTTCCCGCTCGACCGAGCGGCCGACCTCGCGCAGCCAGGTCTCGACGACCCAGGCGATCGCCGCCAGCGTCAGGTCCTGCTTGTCCTTGAACTGGTGGTAGAGCGCGCCGCGCGTGTACCCGGCGTCGCGTGCCACCTGCTCCAGCCTCAGGCGGCCGTAGCCGTAGCGGGAGAGCCCGCGGGCGGCCGATTCGAGCAGCGCGGTGCGCGTGCGCGCGCTCCGGTCGGCCTGGGTGGGACGGTCCCGGCCCCCGGTATCCGCCGCGTCCCGCATTCGTACATGCATGTATGTATGTTACGGCGGCACCGGTGGGGACGCCACACGGCCCCGCCTCCCGCGACGCGAACCGTATACCCCGGTTTCCGCCGATAAGGAGCGACCCGGCGAATATGGACCGGGCGGATGAATGGGGCACAAATGTGGAATTCCGACTTTCGGCTTTACGTCCGTCACCGGTCCGCGCGGAGGTCGCGCGGCTGAATCCCGACGCCCTGACCGCCGTCCTCGGCATCGAGGCCCGCGATCAGGGGGACGTCCAGGGGGAGAGGCCGTCGTGGACGTGCGCGTGCCGCCCGGGCTCGGCGTGGAGGAGCCGCTCGCCGCACTGCGGAAGCCGGTCGCCGAGCCCGTGCGGCTGGACGTCCCGCGGGCCCCCCGGTGTGTCGACCCCGCGTTCCAGCGAGCTGGTAAAGGTCTTCCGGACCGCCGGGACGACCCCGCGCATCCTCCTCAAGAAGGGCAGCAGCGACATGAACACCCTGGCCACCACCTGGAGCGGAGTCCCGACGGCCTCCTGCGGCCCCGGCGACGCCGAGCCCGGCCGCACCCTCCACGAGCACGTCGACGCCGCGGGGTTCCGCCTGGCCCAGGCCGTCCCGACCGACGCCGTACGCGAGTGGATCGCCGCCGGGCGTCCCGCCGGGGAGGCACGATGAGCAGCCCGCCCTACTGCACGTGCCGCCCGGGCTCGACCGTCTGGCTGACCGGCCTGCCCAGCGCGGGCAAGACCACCATCGCGAACGTCACCGCGGAGCGGCTGCGCCGCGACCGGCGCCGGGTGGAGGTGCTGGACGGCGACCAGATCCGGGCGGGCCTGTCGGCCGGGCTGGGCTTCTCCCGCGAGGACCGGCACCGCAACGTGCAGCGGATCGGCGTGATGGCGGAGATCCTCGCCCGCAACGGGATCATCGTGCTGGTGCCGGTGATCGCTCCCTGCGCGGACAGCCGCGAGGCGGTGCGGGCGCGCCACCGCGCCTCGGGCACCCCGTACCTGGAGGTCTACGTGGCCACGCCGGTGGAGGTCTGCGCCGCGCGCGACGTGAAGGGCCTGTTCGCCAGGCAGGCCGCGCGGGAGATATCCGGGCTGACCGGAGTGGACGACCCGTACGAGCCGCCCACCGCCCCGGACGTGCGCATCGAGGCACACCGGCAGAGCGTGGCGGATTCCGCGGCGGCGCTCTGCGCGGCGCTGGCGGAGAGGGGACTGGCCTGACCGGCGGGACCGCCGGCGGCAGCGCGTACGCCCTGTCGCGTCCGGACCCGCCGCCGGAGGCGTTCGCCCCCGCGCCACTTCCCCTCTCCCTCCCGTCCCTCCCGTCCCTCCCGCACGTCGGCACCGGGCACAGCTTCCCCGGGGGTCATCGCCTACCGCGACCGCGTCGTCGCCGGACTCGGCATCGCCTCGACCGCCGATCTGCCGGCCCGCGCGGAGGAGGGCCTGCGCCTGCTTCCCGAGGCGCGGGAAGCGGCCGAGGCCGCTCCTGCCCGTGCCGGGTGGGCGGAGGGGCGCTTAGGATGACCGGATTCGGAGGGACCAACGGGCCGGAAAGGGTCGAAGTGAACGGGTCGGTGGCGGAGCGGGGCTCCCCGCGCGGCGGGGGGACGGCCGGCGGCCCCGGCGGAGGCGAAGCGCGGATCCCCTCATGAGGCTCCTCGTGACCGGTGCGGCGGGCTTCATCGGGTCCCACTTCGTCAGGAAGGTGCTCGGTCCGGACCGGCCGCTGGGCGACGGCGTCCGGGTGACCGTCCTGGACAGCCTCACCTACGCGGGCAGGCCGGAGAACCTCGACCCGGTGCGCCACCACCCGGGATTCCGCTTCGTCCACGGCGACATCACGGACGCCGCCCTCGTGGACCGGCTGCTGCCCGGCCACGACGCCGTGGCGCACTTCGCCGCCGAGAGCCACGTGGACCGCTCGATCGAGGCCGCGGACGTCTTCGTGCGGACCAACGTGCTCGGCACGCAGACGCTGCTGGACGCCGCGCTCCGGCACGGCACGGTCCCGTTCCTCCAGGTGTCCACGGACGAGGTGTACGGCTCGGTGCCGGTCGGCAGCTTCGCCGAGGACGCCCCGCTGCGCCCCAGCTCCCCGTACGCGGCCTCGAAGGCGGCCGGTGACCTGCTCGCCCTGTCCTACCACCGGACGCACGGCCTCGACGTCCGCGTCACCCGCTGCTCCAACAACTACGGCCCGTACCAGGGCACCGAGAAGGTGATCCCGCTCTTCGTCACGAACCTTCTGCGCGGCCGGCCGGTGCCGCTGTACGGGGACGGCGAGCACGTCCGCGACTGGCTCCACGTGGACGACCACTGCCAGGGGCTCCTCGCCGTCCTGACCGCCGGAAGGCCCGGCGAGGTCTACAACATCGGCGGCGGCACGGAGCTGACCAACAAGCAGCTCACGGCGGCGCTGCTGGACGCCTGCGGCGCGGGCTGGGACTCCGTGACGCGGGTCGCCGACCGCAAGGGCCACGACCGGCGCTACGCGGTGGACTGGTCGAAGATCCACCGCGAGCTGGGATACACCCCCCGGCACGACTTCGCCGCCGGGCTGGCCGACACGGTGCGGTGGTACCGCGACCACCACGGCTCGTGGTGGTCGTAGGACGGACCTTCGAAGTCGGCGCGTGCCAGGGGGAGTCGGCGCGCGGGGGGCGCCCGTAGGATGAGGCCGCGCGAGGTGGGGCCGCCGCGGCGGTCCCCGCTTCGGCGCCCCGGCTCTTTCGGCCCGCGGGCGGCGCGGAGTCCGGCGATCGGGCGGTGGCCCGTCCGGTCCGCGGCACCCGCCGCGACACCAGGACGCGCCCATGACCTCACCCGGCGATTCCGCCCGGATCAGTCCCACCGCCCACTACACGGGGTACGTGTGGGCTCGCCACGGCCTCGGTGCGCGGGAGTTCGCCACCCGGCAGGGCCGCCTGGCCTGGTACGGGCTGCGCCCCCTGATGGCCGCCAGCCGGGCGTTCGGCGGGCCCACGCTCGAAGGGCTGCTGCTGGCCCGGCACCGGGTGATCGACCACCTGCTGACCGAGGCGATCACCTCCGGCCGGGTGGGGCAGGTGCTGGAACTCGCCGCCGGGATGTCGCCGCGCGGGCGGTCGTTCGTCACGCGCTTCGGGGACCGGATCACCTACGTCGAGGCCGATCTGCCCGGCATGGCCGAGCGCAAGCGCCGGGCGCTGGCCCGCATGGGTCCGTCGGCCGGTCCGCACCGGGTGGAGTCCGTGGACGTGCTGGCGGAGAGCGGTCCGCTGAGCCTGTCGGCCGCGGCCGGACGGCTCGATCCGGAGCGGGGGCTGGCGGTGATCACCGAGGGCCTGCTGAGCTATCTGCCGCCCGCCGGCCTGACCGGGCTGTGGGAGCGGATCGCCGGGCTGACGGGCCGGTTCCCGCACGGCCTCTACCTGTCGGACCTGCACCTGGGGCAGGAGAACAGCGGGCCGCTGGAGTCCGCGACGAAGAAGCTGCTCGCCGCGGTGGTGCGCGGGCGTCTGTACTTCCACCACGGCCGCGCGTCCGACGCCGAGGCGGCGCTGCGCGCGGCGGGCTTCGCCACGGCCACGCTCCACCGGCCCGTCGATTTCCGCGGCGGCATCCCGGGCGTCGGCGCGCCGGGCGCCGACCGGGTGCGGATCGTCGAGGCCCGCACCGGGGAGCCGCGGCCGTGCGCGTAGCCATCGCCGGACTGGGCAGCAGGGGGGACGTCCAGCCCACCGTGGTCCTCGCGGCCGGACTCGCGGCGCGCGGCCACGAGGTGTCGGTGGCACTGCCCGCGGACCTCGTGGACTTCGGGACGCGCCTGGGCCTCACCACGGTCTCCGTCGGAGTCAGGGCGAAGGACTTCCTGGAGTCGGAGGAGGGCCGGCGTTTCCTCGCGGACGGGAGGAGCGGCAAGTACGTCAAAGGGCTGCTGGCGTACAAGCTGAAGGTCGCGGAGGGGCCGCAGGCCGTCCTGACCGCGCTGGCGCGGGACGCCGACGTCATCGTGTCGGGGCTGATCACCGAGGACGAGACGGCCTGCCTCGCCGAGGCGCGCGGCATCCCGCTGGTGTGTCTGCACCACGCGCCCCGGCGCTCGAACCGCGCGTTCCCCTCGGTGTTCGTCCCCCAGCACCGGTATCCGGGGGGCGTCAACCGCCTGACGCACACGCTGGCGGTCCACGCCGAGTGGCGGATGACCGGCGGATACGTCAACCGGTTCCGCGCCCGGCTCGGCCTGCCGCCGACGCGGGAGCCCACGCCCGTCCGGCTGGAGCGGTCCGCCGCGCCCGAACTCCAGGCGTACAGCCGCCACCTCGTTCCCGAGCTCGCCGACTGGGATCCGCGGCGTCCGCTCGTCGGCTACCCCGGGCTCTCCCGGGAGCAGCGGCGTCTCCTCGGCGAGGACGGTGTGGACCCGGAGCTGGCGGCGTGGCTCGCGGCGGGCGAGCCGCCCGCCTTCTTCGGCTTCGGCAGCATGCCGGTCCAGGACGTGCCCGCGACGCTCGCGGTGATCGAGAACGTCAGCCGTGCGCTCGGGGTGCGCGCCCTGGTCGGCGCGGGGTGGAGCGCGTTCGACGTCGCCGCCGGGATCACCGACCCGGCCCGGGTCCGCGTGGTCGGCGCCGTCGACCACGACGCCGTCCTGCCGCGCTGCCGGTTCGCCGTGCACCACGGCGGCGCGGGGACGACGGCCGCGTCGATCGCGGCGGGGCTGCCGACCGTCGTGTGCTCGGTCGCGTTCGACCAGCCGTTCTGGGGGCGGCAGGTGGAGCGGCTCGGGGTGGGCCGGACCCTGCGTTTCACGGAACTGACCGAGCGCACCCTGCTGCGTGCGGCGGCGTCGGTGCTCGCCCCGGACGTCCGGCGCCGCGCACGGCGCCTCGGCGCCCTCCTGGCCGAGGAGGACGCCGGGGGCCGGGCGGCCGATCTGGTGGAGAAGGCCGCCGCGGAGCGGTGACCCGGCGCCTGGCCTCCCGTCAGGTGCCGGGGGTGTCCGCGGGGGCGGTGTCCGCCGGGCGGTGGGCCAGGCGGGCGGCGGCCGTGCGGCCCCGGCGTTCCACGGGGAGGACGCCGGTGGCCGCCGCGAGGCCGAAGGGGGGCATGTCGAAGTAGATCGACTCGTGCCCGCCCTGCGGCGCGATGTACGTCTCGTGCCACAGGCCCACGTGCTGACGGGCCTTGCCCGCGCGCTCCTTGCGGTTGAGGAGCGACCACATGCGGTGGTGGTACCCGTCGGGCGCGGCGGCGTAGGCGTAGAGGCTCTCCTTGGAGTCCCAGTACTGGACCACGTAGTAGGTGCGGGGCGAGGCGGTGAGCAGGACGCGGCCGAGCAGGCCGCGGGCGGGGTCCTTCGCCAGTTCGCGGAGCATGCGCGGCATCGCCAGGAAGACCGGCAGCCATTGGTGCACCGCCCAGAAGTGGTTGATGCGCATGCCGATCAGCAGGACCACCGCGTCGCCTTCCAGAGCCGCGGTGGTGCGTCCGGGTATGGGTGTGGCGGGCATGACGCGCCTCCGTATCCATCTCAGTCGGATAATGGCATTATCCGAGTTACTGGGCTGAGATGATGGCACTCTTCGAGGAGGGCGACAAGAGCGTGCGGCTGGCGGAACTGAGCAGACGGAGCGGTGTCTCCACCGCCTCGATCAAGTACTACCTGCGCTCGGGGATGCTCCCGCCGGGCCGCCGCGTCGGCACCACCACGGCCGACTACGACGACGGCCACCTCCGCCGGCTGCGGCTGATCCGCGCGCTGATCCAGGTCGGCCGCGTTCCCGTCGCGACCGTCCAGGAGGTGCTCCGGCACGTCGACGACGACTCCCTCGGCCGCACCATGCGGCTGGGCGCGGCCCTGTGGGCCCTGCCCCAGGCCCCGGAGCCCGACCCCGCCGACGAGGCCGTCGAGACCGCCCGCCGCGAGGTCGACCGGCTGCTGGAGGCCCTGGGCTGGACGACCGCCCGCGAGCTGGGCGCCCTCTCCCCCTCCCACCGGGCCCTGGTGGTCGCGGTGGCCACCCTGATCCGGCTGGGCTACCCCGGGGACGCCGAACGCCTGGCGCCGTACGCCGAGCTGATGCACCGGGTGGCCGTCCGGGACCACGACTTCCTGGAGACCTATCCGTCCGAGGCGGAGAAGGCCGAGACCGTGGTCGCCGCCGCGCTGCTCTTCGAGCCCGTGCTCCGGGCCCTGCACCACCTCGCGCAGGAGGAGGAATCGGCGCGCCGGTACGGCCTGGAGTGACCGCGGGCCGCCTCCTCGGCGGTCACGACGGGCGACGCGGCGCGGCCGGTCAGCCGCAGACGGTGGAGAGCCAGACGCCGCCCGACGCCTCGGCCTGCTCGCTCACTTCGCGCAACTCGCCCAGCAACGCGTCCAGTTCGCCGGGCCGTTCGAGATAGGTGCCGACGGAGGAAAGGAACGTCAGCACGGCGCGGTGGAACGCGTCGCGCAGGACCGGGGGCATGGTGTCGGACGCGTCCAGGCAGCGCACCGCCCCCTCGTCGCGGAGCAGGGCGGTCAGCTCGGTCGTCAGCGGGTCGTCGCCGGACGAGAACGCCGTCGTGTCGCGGTTCGCGGACAGCGGCGTCGACGTCTCGCCGGAGGAGTCCGGGACCCACAGGTCCTGCGCCCCGGCCGAGGCGAGGAACCGCATCAACGCCTCCGCCTCGTCGCTCTGCCGGAACATGGCCGCGAAGTCCCCGCCCACCTCCCAGGCTCCGGGCTCGCCGGCCGTGTCCGGGAAGACCCGCGCGGACGGCATGAACGCCGCGTCCGCCGGGCCGTACGCGCCGCGGGCGTTGGACTCCCGGTGGTCCAGGGCGCAGTCCCGCACGTCCTCGCCGGCCTCCGGGGAGAGCCCGCGGGAGGCGACGCCGTAGTCGGTGGTGAGGGACTCGACCGCCCGCTCCGACCCACCGGCGGTGACCAGCCGGCCGAACGCCAGCCAGGCGTCCCGCATCTCCTCCGACGTCCAGCGGCTGTGCGTGCCGGTGGCCCACTCCTCGTAGACGGCGGTGCCACCGGGCCGCTGGAGCAGCAGGTCCTCCACCCAGTCCGTTCCGGGCCAGCCCGAGGTGGCGTCGGAGCCCATGCCCAGGCACCATGTGTCGCCGTCCGCCATCAGCGCGGGCAGCGCGGCGTCCGGATCAGGAAGCTCCGAACGGTCGTACCAGACCAGGCTCTTGAGGTCGGCCTTGACGGGGAACCAGTAGACGCTCCGCCCGTCACCCAGGTCCGGCGGGGACAGCCAGGGCGCGCCGTACGTCTCCCGCAGGGCCTGCGCCCGGTCGCCGAACGCGTCGTCCAGCGGGAACGCCTCGCCGCGCTCCACGAATTCGGCCAGCTCGCCCGTGCTGGACAGGATCGCGACGTCCGGGGGCGAGCCGGACTGGACCTGGGAGAGCAGGACTTCGCGCATGGCGGTCGTGCCCTGGTAGTCCACCTCGATGCCGGTCTCCTCCGTGAAGGCGTCCGTGAGCCGGGCGAAGGCCGCCGCGTCACCGCCGGACCAGGTGGCCAGCACGGTGATGCTGCCCCCGGAGGCGGCGGAGCGGACCAGCCAGACGGTGGACCCGGCGAGCAGGGCCAGCGTCAGCCCCAGCACGGCGACGACGGTGCGGCGGCTCATCGCGACCGGAACCGGTACTCGGCGAGGCGCGGGCGGATGCCGAGCGTCACCTCGGCGGCGAGCAGCAGCCCCAGGACCGGTATCGCACCGGTCAGGCCCGCCCGCCAGTCGGTGTTGGTCATGTGGGAACCGACCTCCTCTGCGGTGGTGCGGATGGTGTGCGAGACCAGCTCCGGGGCCTGTCCGGCGCCGGAGGCGTCGTCGGCGGCGGACAGGATGGCCGTCAGGTCGTCCCGCGACGCCGCCTTGGCGTTCTGGGTCTGGACGGTGAGGACGATCAGCGCGGCGACACCGAGCACGACCGTCAGGGTCGCGGCCAGCAGCGCCGGGTTGACCCGGCGCCGGAAACGGCGGAGCAGAAAGAGCTGGGTCTCCAGCAGCGCGGCGACGAGGACGGCGGCGCACAGCAACGCCGCGCCCCACGCCAGCCGCAGGGACCAGCCGAACGCCGCCTGGTCGGCCAGCACGTCGGCCTGCCCGGCACCGCCGCCGGGAGCCGGCCGCCCGGTCTGGAGGGTCTCCAGCCGTTCCAGGATGCCGGTGCCGGTGCCGTCGCCGGTCAGCATCCGCTCGGCGTAGTACAGGTACGCCTCGCGCAGCGGGGAGTCTTCGGGCAGCCGGTCGGCCTGTTCCAGCCAGCCGCCGTAGGAGACGATCAGCCCGGTGACGGTCTCCAGGGTGCTCAGCCCGGACTCACCCAGCACTCCGGCCTCGGCGGCACGGGCCAGGCTCTGGTTGGCCACCGCGATCTGCACCCGGTAGCCGCCGGGGGCGTCGCGGGTGGCGGCGCCCGCCTGGCGGAGCGCGTTCTGCGCCGCCGTCACGTCGAGGATCGCGGGCGCGGTCTCGTCGCGCAGCGGGCCCGCCCCGCCGTGCACCCCGGTGTAGGCGGCGAGCAGGGCGGCGACCGTGGCGACGGTGAGCCCGACCAGCGCCCCGGTGCGCCGGACGAGGGAACGGCGGGTGCCGCTCATGCGGGTGCCGCCGCGGCGTCGCCGGGGGCGCCGGGCGTGCCGGAGTCCGTGCCGCGGCGCGGGCGACGCCGGGCGGGCGGGACTGTCCCGCGGTCCTCCGCCCCGTCCGGCTCCGGGCCGGCCCGGTGCGGATCGACCGGGTCGGCCCGGTCGCCGGGCTCCAAGCCGGTCGC
Source organism: Streptomyces sp. URMC 129 (assembly GCF_051386415.1). Lineage (NCBI taxonomy): Bacteria > Bacillati > Actinomycetota > Actinomycetes > Kitasatosporales > Streptomycetaceae > Streptomyces > Streptomyces sp. URMC 129. Next base: position 23,142 of record NZ_JBPQTQ010000011.1, on the reverse strand, counting down.
CACGCTGGTGACGTCGCTGTCCATCAGCAGGATGCCCATCTCGCGGGGGTCCAGCGGCTGCCGCAGCGCGACCCGTCCGGCGGCGGCGTCGAGGATCGTGACGACGGCGGCCAGGCGGCGCAGCCACCTCTCGTCGCCCAGCTCGTGCGCGGCCCGCGCGGCGTCCCCCAGCCGCGCCTCGGCGGCGACCGGATCGCCCGTCCGGAACGCCTCGTACGCCTCGGCGAGGGCCTCGGCCAGGTCGTCGTAGCGCAGGGACCACGTGCTGACCGGGTTCGGTTCGGTCGGTGGCCGGTCGCCGGGGCGCCAGACCACGAGGACCGGCACCGGAGGGGGCGCGGGCACCCGGGCGGTACCCGGGACCACCTCCGCGTAGGCGAGCTGGACCTCCTCCCCCGGCACTTCGCCCTCCGGCGGGTCGGTGTCCAGGCACAGGTGGTACTGGCGGACCTCGTCGCCCGCCCAGGCCGGCGTCGGGAACTCCACGGACCGCCCGCCCGCCGGCCGTGCCTCGCCGGTGAGATCCCGCTGCACCGGGTGCACCTGCTTGAAGTAGCGGATACGGCTGCCGGGCACCAGCGTGATCCGCAGCACGAGCCCGGCCAGCGTCCGCGCCATCGATCGGCGGACCATGGCCTCGAACGCGGCGGGCAGGTCGGAGTCGTCGAGCACGGCGGACGCGGTGCCGTGCAGCCGGTCAGCGATCTGCTTCAGCTCCCTGGCGTCCCAGTCCTCGCCGACGCCGCGCGTGTCACACATGAAAAGGCCCTCGCAGGCGTCGAGTTCGGCCTCCAGTAGCTCGGCATCGGCCACGTTCCGCCCGTCGGTGAGCAGCACGGCGTGCCGGACATCGGCGTCGGTGTCCGTGAGGAGGCGGCGGGCGAGGGCGAGCCAGGTGCCGATGGTGGTGCCGCCGCCCGGGAACAGGTGCCTGATCCTGGACTTGGCCTGGGCGCGGGTGTCGTGGTCGGCGGTCGCCAGCCGCTCCTCCGCCGGGTAGATCATCTCGGCGCGGTGCGTTCCCTGGACGACGGCGAACGCGGTGCCCTCGCGCAGCGCGTCGACCGCGGCGTCCGCGGCGTCCTGGGCGGCGGCGATCTTGGTGCCGGGCAGCCCCATGGAGCCGGAGCAGTCCACGATGATCACCTCCGCGACGGCCGGTCCGGCGCCGAGCGCGGCCCGGTCGACGCCCCGGGTGCGGACGTCGAGGAGGACGTGCACGCCGTCGCCCACCGCGTCCACGGCCAGCTCCTGCACCGGGCTGGCCACCAGCGTGATGGCGGGGGCGGCGGGGGCGGGGTCCTGGTGCCTTCTGTCGGTCATGGCGCGCTCCTTCGCATCGCCTCGTGCGGGCCCTCAAGCCGGGCACGGTCTCACAGCAGGGTTTTCGGGCGGAGGTGATTGGCCAGGTCGACGAGCGTGCCGTGCTCGTCGGGGGTGCTGCTCGCCCGCCGCGCCAGCTCCTTGAGGGAGTCCTCCAGCAGCTCCCGCAGGGCCTTCTCGCCGGACGGGTCGCCGAACACCCGCCCGCCGGGCGGCGGGGCCCCGCCGCCCGTCGTCCAGCGGAGTGCCGACTCGCGCAACTCGACGCCCAGGCGGAGACGTTCGTCGGCGTCCAGCTCCAGCTCCGCCTCCCGACGCTGTGCCTCGCCCCAGTCGTGGGCGGCGGGCGGCGCGTCGCCGAGCCAGGCGCCGAGCGCGCGGACCGCGGCGACGCGGGCCGCCCGGTGATGCGGCGCGTGGGCCGGGACCTGGTCCAGCACGTCGACGGCGGCGGCCCGTTCGCCGCGGGCGAGGCGCACGCGGGCCAGGCCGAACGTGGCGGCGGCGTCCGCGTGGTCGCGCCACCACACCGCGCGGTAGAACGCCTCGGCCTCCCCGGTTCGCGCGCCGAGCTCGGCGCAGTAGCCCAGGGCCAGCTTGGGCGCGGGCTCGCCCGGCAGGGCGCGGCGGACGTGGTCGAAGCAGGACGCGGCGCTGTCCCACTCGGCGGGAAACACGGGGGCGCGGGGCGGGCCGGCCGGGCCGTGCGTGCTGTCCGGCTCACCGGGGGCCGCCGGGCCGCCGTCGGCCAGCAGCAGAAGGCCGCGGTACCAGGCCAGGCGCCAGTCGTGCGGCGCCGCGGCCGGGGGGAGAGCCTGCCAGGCGGCAGCCAGCGCGGCGCGGGCGCGGGCGTGCTCGCCGGCCGCCAGGGCGGCGCCGCACTCCGCCAACTCCCGGGCCGCCTCGGGCGATGCGGGATGGGGCACCGGCACGGGCAGGGCGGCCGTGGCGGCCCGCGGCGGCGGCGCGCCGGGAACGGGGGGCGCCGGGCCGAGCACGGGGGGCCGCCGCAGCCAGTGCGCGAGCGGCGGCGGCGCGCCCAGCCCGCCGTCCAGCAGGCCGGTGCCGGGCGCGAACACGGTGGACTGCGCGGGCTGCTGCTCCCCCGCCTCGGCACGCAACTCGCGCCATACACCCCGGAGCTGCTCTGCCATCTCGGTGGCCGTGGCGAACCGCGCGGCGCGGTGCGGGGATGTGGCCCGGCTGATCAGCGCGTCGAAGGAGTCCTTGGCGCCGCCGGGCGTCCAGGCGGCGGCGGTCACCAGGTCGCGCAGGGTCCGCGCCACGGTGAACAGGTCGGTCAGCCTGGTGGCGCGGGGCGCCCGTCTCCGGTTCCGGCCCGTTCCGCCGGTCGCCGGCCCGTCGCCGCCGGGCGGCCCGGTGAACAGCTCCTCCTCCGGCAGGTACCGCGGAGTGTGGATCACGGGCGAGGTGTGGTCGTCGATCCGGCGAACGCCGCCCAGGTCGATGACCGTGATCCGGTGTCCGTGGTGGATGACGTTGTCCGGCTTCATGTCGCAGTAGAGCAGCCCGCGGTCGTGCAGGTACTCCAGCGCCTCCAGGATCCGGTAGCCGTAGACCGCCACGTGCTCCAGGCGCAGAGGCCCGCCGAGCACCCGCTGCTGGCCCTCGCGGGTCAGCAGCTCGCTGAGCGGGTGCCCGCTGACGAACTCCATGACGATGTAGCCGGTGTCGTGCCGGCTCACGAAGTTGATGATGCGGACGATGGAGGCGTGGCCGAGGGCGATCAGGTAGCGCCGCTCGGCCTCGGCGACGCGCAGCGCGGTGGCGTCGTTGGCGTTGATCACGCCCTTGAGGGCGACGGGCTTGCCCTCCAGATTGCGGTCCCGGGCCAGGTAGACCCAGCCGAGGCCGCCACTGGCGATGCACCCGACCACCTCGTACTGGCCGTTGAGGAGGTCGCCCGGGTGCAGTTGCGGTTCGAGGGAGTACGGGTGGCCGCACCGCGGGCAGTGGCCGGTGGGCACGGGGGGCCGGCCGCCGCGGCGGGCGCCGACCACCTCCGGGCAGCCGTCCTTGGCGCAGCGGCGCCCGCCCGTGGGCGGGCGCGGGTCTTCGATGACCAGCCCGGACGGGTCGGGGACGGAGACGGGCGGCAGGACCATCTCCCCGTCGCCCGAACTGGAGGAGGAGGCCGGCGGCGCGGGCGGCGGCGCCGCGGACTCCCGCTCCCCCGCCTGCGGCGCGGCGGGCGCCCCGGCCACCGCGCCCGGCGCCGCCGGTCGCGACGGGGGAGCGGCGCGCGGGGAGGGCAGCGGGCGCCTGCCGCAGGTGTCGCAGTATCCGGTGCGTGCCACAGTCCCCTGGCAGGGGGCCCGGTTGCAGGACGTCATACCGTGACCACTTCTCTCCACGTCCCTCCACTTCCCTTCCCTCCGCGCTCGCTCCGCGCCGCCGTCAGCCGCCGCTGTCCGCGCCGGCCCCGTGGGCTCTGCCGTTCAGCCGTCCGCGCACCGCGTCCATGAACCGCGTCACCGCCGCATCTGCGGCCGGCACGTCGCACGGCCCGCGCGACAGCAGGAAGCGGGCAGTCCGGTAGAGATCGGCCAGGGCCACATCGGCCGCCGTCCCCGAGTCGAGATCCCCCGCCAGCAGAGCCGTCGCCAGCAGCCGCCCCCGCAGTTCGTCACGGTGGCCGATCAGCGTGTCGAGCCGGGCGACCGCCTCCGCGACCCGCTCCCGCGCCGCGGCGGCGAGGCGCGCGGACTCGGCCAGCGCCTGGTCCGGACGGTCCGGCCCGATCGCGCCGTGCGCGTCGAGCAGGGCGAGCCGACGGCGCTGCGCCGGGATTCTCACCAGCACCGATCTGGCGCGGTCGACGGCGGACCTGGCGGGCTCGGCGTTCGCCCGCACGACGCGCCGCCGCGCGTCCAGCTCGCGTCGGCCCGTCTCGGCGCACTCCCGCAGCTCCCGGTCCACGGCCCCCCGCCGGGAACGGAACGTCAGGGCGGCCGTCGCCGCGTCCCGCACCGCGTCACCGGCCTCGTGGAAGATCAGCAGCACCCGGCCGCCCTGCTCGGCGACGGCGCCGAGCACGTCCATCAGGCCGTCGGGGTCGGGGGCCCGGTCGATCCCGTCGACCACGACGGTCAGCGGCAGCCGCGCGGACCGCAGCCGCGCGGTGAACGTCCGCCCGGCGGCGGCGCCGATGCCCATCCGCCGGCACACCCGTTCGGCGACCTGTTCCGGGCTCTGACCGGTGACGTCGAGGGCCAGGTCAAGGGAGCCGACCGGCGGAACGGCGCCGGGCGGGGCACTCGCCCGCCGCTCCGCGCGGTCCGTCGCGGACAGCTCCCGGTCGGCGAGGGACATGGCCCGCCACAGCGCTGGCGCGCGGGCCCGGTCGCCGGGGGCGACGAGCACCGACGCGACCGGGGCCGCGGACGCTCCGCCGCCGAGCCAGCCGGCCAGCCAGGTCGCGAACTCCGCGTCCTCGACGTCCTCGGACGGCTCATCGCTCCGCGGGACCAGGCTGAGGTCGACGGCGGAGGGGCCCACCGACCACTGGCGGACCTGGGGCAGGTGCTGGACGACGGTCTCGGTGGGGATCATGAACGACAGGCTGATGCGGCCCCGCTGGTAGGCGCTGACCACGATGCCGATGACGTGGCCGGTTCGCTCGTCCACCACTCCGCCGCCGCTGAACCCGGGCACGACCGCCGCGCTGCCCGGGTCGGCGGATATCTGCACGCGGCCGTCCGCGATCCTGTCGTCGAGCCGGCCGAAGAGCACGATCCCCTGGTCCGCACCGTGCGGGAAGCCGTACATCCGGACCGGGCGGCGCAGGGACGGGGACAGACGGTGCAGGCGGGCGCAGTGCTCGGCGGGCTGCGGGCGGTCCAGCCGCAGCAGGGCCAGGTCGCCGACCGGCCCCCAGGCGCCGTCGTCCCGCTCCGGCACCCAGCCGTCCACGGCCACCCGTGCGCCCACGGGCCCGGCCCGCGCCGGCTCGACGGCCACCGGCACCTCCGCGCCCGGCAGCACGTGCGCGCACGTCAGCACGTGTTCCGTGTCGAGCAGCACCCCTGCTCCGAGCACCGGCCCCCGCGACACCCGCCGGATACGGACCAGCCAATCCCCCGCCGCCTCGGCCCCCATGCCTCCGCAGCATACTCGCGGAATCTGACGGACCGTAGACTTTCGCGCATATCAGGGCAGTGGGCCTGCGGGGACGGGAGGGAGCCGGAATGTACGGGGCGGGCGAGGACTTCGCCGGGCTGGCCGAGGTGATCGGGCAGGTGCGGCGGGAACTGACGGAGGCTTGGCGGGACGGTCACGGCGAGACCGTCCGTTTCTCCGTGGAACGCGTGCAGCTGGAGTTCGCCGTCCAGGTGCACCGGGGCGGCGACGCCCGGGCCGGCCTGCGCATCGGCGTGCTCACCGCGGACGCCGGCGGCGGCATATCGCGGGACGCCACGCACCGCATCCAGGTCGAGCTGACTCCCGAGACCGAGGACGGCGGCACGCTCCACGTGGGCCGGACACCGGCAGCGGACTGACGGATGCCCCACCCCGGCCCACGGCCCGGCCGTCGCCCGCCACCGACTGGACCGTGCGCCCGCACGGGAAGTGGGCGTCGAGGCTCGTGATGTCCTTCCCCGGCCGGGTGGTGGCCGGTTCGCGGACCGTGTGGTGCGGGTAGCCGGGCGGCGGCCGGCCGTTGAGCGCGTTCGGCGCACCCCTTTCCCGAACCGGCCGAACGACTCGGCCGGCCGGTGGCGACGCCATCCGAACCCCGCCGGCGTCTCGTCGAAGGGCACGAGCCGGGCCCCGTGGGTGATCCGGCCGCGCGGGACCTCGGCGGCGAGCACGGCGTGCAGGCCGGCGCCTTCCACGGTCGGGCGGGGCGCGCCGTACTCCCCCTCCCACCCGTCGCCCATCGGGGTGCGGGCGCAGCGGTGCCGTCCCGGCTGCCGCGAACCTCCAGGGCCTCCGGGCGGCCCGCCGTCCGGCGCACCCTCGGCTCCAGGCCCCAGCGGCGCAGGAAGCGGGCGCCGTTGGGGCCGCGGTGCATGCCGACGTCCGACTCGCGGGGCGCGGGCGCCTGTTGGTACGCGTCGACGGTCACCCCTCCCGTTCGGAGCAGCGCGGTGGCGGCGGCGAGTCCGCCCGTGCCGGGGCCGCGGGGGCCGATGACGAGCTCCTGCCTGATCGGCCGTGACGCGTCGAGGAGGCTGGTCGTTGAGCCATGGCCGCGGCCTCCCGGGTCCTGCGGGAGGCGGACCGCCGCGGCGTCACCGCCACCGGGGCCGGCCCGTATCACCGCCCGCCGTCACCCGGAGCACCTGGTCCTGGCGGGCCGGGCCGAACGCGGCCCGGAATCCGGGACCGCGCGAGCGGGGAGCCCACGCTGCTCCCCGGCGTCGGGACACGCGACCGGGGCTCCTGCCCTCCTCCCCTTCTCCGACACCTCAGCACCCCCTCGTCAACGGACATCAACGGAGATCTCCCCATGAAGCGCCGCACCCTGCTGACGGCGGGCACCGCCGCCTCGGCCACCGCCCTCACCGCCACCGCCACCGGCTCCGTCCGGGCCACCGGCCCCGGCGGCCGGGTGCGGAGGAACGTGCGGATGGCCAGCCGCGTCCTGGGCACCGACACCCTCTACTCCCTCTACCTGCCCCCCGGCTACAGCCGGACCGGCACCCGCACCCACCCCGTGCTCTACCTCCTGCACGGCGCCACCGGCCAGAACACCGAATGGCTGGACACCGGCAACGCCCAGCAGATCCTCGACCTGGCCATCGCCCGCCGCCGCATCCCGCCCCTGGTCGTCGTCATGCCCGACGCCCGCCCCGACATCACCAAGCCCTCCATCGAACAGCCCCTGGGCTACTACATGAACTCCGCCGACGGCACCTTCCGCTGGGCCGACATGTTCACCCAGGAGTTCGTCCCCGCCGTGGAGGCCGAACACCGCGCCGGCGGCGCGGCCACCCGCCGCGGCATCGGCGGCCTGTCCATGGGCGGCTTCGGCGCCATGTCCTTCGCCCTGCGCCACCCCGGCACGTTCGCCGCCGCCTTCGGCCTCAGCGCCGGACACCGCACCGACGCGCAGCACGTCGCCCTGGACATGGCCGGATACAACTGGCGCTTCGGCCGCTCCTACGGCTTCGACCTCGCCGGTGAGGCACGGCTCAACGAGCGCTACCGCTACTGGAACCTCAGCGACACCCTCGACCGGGCCGCGACCGCCGACCTCACCCGCACCGCCTGGTACCTCGACTGCGGCTCCTACGACGAATTCTTCGAGGCCAACGCGGACCTCCACCTCGCCCTCACCCGCAAGAACGTGCCCCACCGGTTCATGGCCCGCGAGGGCATCCACGAGTGGCAGTACTGGATCGACGGCCTTCCCCTCGCCCTCGGCTTCCTCGCCGACCACCTCGGCTGAGCCGAGGCCCGCGCCCCGCAGCGTGATCCCCGGGTACCGCGGCTCCTGCCCCGGCTCCTGACCCCGGGCGGGACCGGCCCCGCGCCCGCCGTCATCCGGACGGCGGGCGTGCCGCGTTCAGCCGCCGTACAGCTCCTCGATCTCCTTGGCGTACGCCTCGGTCACCGCTTTGCGCTTGACCTTCAGCGACGGGGTCAGCAGGCCGTTCTCCTCGGTGAAGTCGCCTTCCACGAGGATGAACTTGCGGATGGACTCGGCGCGCGAGACGGCCTCGTTGGCGTAGTCCACCGCCCGCTGCACGTCGGCCAGCAGGTCCTTGTCGTGCTTCAGCTCCGCGAACGGGGTGTCCCGGGGCCGCTTGCGGACGCTCAGCCAGTGCTCCAGCGCGTCCGGTTCGAGGGTGATGAGGGCGCCGATGTAGGGGCGCTGGTCCCCGACGACGACGCACTGCCCGATCGGGGGGCGGCTGCGCAGCCGGTCCTCCAGCACGGCGGGGGAGACGTTCTTGCCCCCGTTGGTGATGATGATGTCCTTCTTCCGGCCGGTGATCTTCAGGTAGCCGTCGTCGTCCAGGGTGCCCAGGTCGCCCGTGGCGAACCACTCGCCCCTCAGCGTCTCCGCCGTGGCGGCCGGGTTGTTCCAGTAGGCGCCGAAGACCGTGCCGCCCTTGACCAGGACCTCGCCGTCGTCCGCGATGCGGATCGACGCGCCCGGGACCGGCTGGCCGACCGTGCCGGGGCGCGGGGTGAGCGGGGGGATGAGGGTGACGGCCGCGGTCGTCTCCGTCAGGCCGTAGCCCTCGTAGATGATGATGCCGCAGGCGTAGAAGAACAGATTCAGGCGGGTGTCGAGCGGGGAGCCGCCGCTGATGGCGTAGCTCATCCGGCCGCCGAGGGCCGCGCGGATGCGGCGGTAGACGAGCAGGTCGTACAGGAGCCTGGCGGCGGAGAGCCCGAGGCCGGGGCCGGGGCCGGTGCCGAGGTACTTGGCCAGGGCGGCCTCGCCGTACTTGACGGCGATGCGGTCGGCGCGTTCGAACGACGAGCCGCGGCCGATCTTCTCGGCCGTGGCCCGCCCGGTGTCGTGGATCTTCTCGAAGAGGTAGGGGACGCCGACGAGGAAGGTGGGCTTGAACGCGGCGAGTTCGGGGCGGAGTTCGTCCGGCTTGATGCTGGGGCAGTGGCCGATCTCGATCCGCCCGGACAGGCAGGCGATCTGGATGGTCCGGCCCAGGATGTGCGCCAGCGGCAGGAACAGCAGCGTCGAGGGCGTCTGCCGGGTGACCTCTTCGAAGACGGGCTTCAGCAGCTCGACGACGTTGACAGCTCCGGCGTGGAGGTTGGCGTGGGTGAGGACGCAGCCCTTGGGACGGCCGGTCGTGCCGGAGGTGTAGACGAGGGTGGCGATGGTCTCCGGGCTGAGCCCGGTGCGCCGTTCGGTCACCTCCGTGTCGGCCACGTCCCGGCCCAGCGCGGTGAGCCGCGCCAGCGCGCCGTCGTCGAGCTGCCAGAGCCGGGGCCGGGGCAGGTCCGCCGGGAGGGCGGCGAGTGCGGCGTCGGCGGTGGCGGCGTGGTCGGCGGTCTCGACCACGATGAACGCCGTGCCCGAGTCGCGCAGGATCCACTCGATCTGCTCGGCCGAGGACGTCGCGTAGATCGGCACGGTCTGACCGCCCGCCGCCCAGATCGCGAAGTCCAGCACCGCCCACTCGTAACAGGTCCGCGCCATCACGGCCACCCGCCCGCCGGGCACCAGCCCGGCCGCGATCAGGCCCTTGGCCACGTCCGTCACCTCACGGGCGAACGCCGAGGCCGTCACCGGCACATACCGGTCACCCACCTTGCGCCGGATCACCACCGCGCCCGGCGCCTCCGCCGCGTTGGTGAACGGGATGTCGGCGATACTGCCCGACGTCGGCGGAGCCACCAGCGGCGGCACCCGCACCTCGCGGACCACCCCGTTCTCCCGGATCACCTCGGGTCTGACACGGACGGCCAGGTCCTCGCGCTTCTTGGCTTCCCGCATGTCCCTGAGTACCCGAGCGTACATGTCAGCTCCCTTGCTGGCGGCGGCCCGACCCGACTGCTCAGTAGGCTTACCGTTTGGTAAGAAAAAAGCAATGCCCTGGGTCACGTGAGCCCGACTTCCTCGGGGCGCCGGTCCGGAGCCGCGTGCCACCCGCGCCCCGGCGGTTCTCCCGCCGCCCGTGTGACCGGTCCCTCGTCACCGCCCCGGTCCGGAGCGGCATATAGCTGTGGTAGGCATGGGTCGTGGATCCCCTAGCACAGACGGCGCACGGAGCGGTGCGCGGCAGGGCCGGCGACGGTGTCGTGTCCTTCAAAGGCATTCCCTACGCGGCGCCGCTGGCCGGGCCCGCGCGGTTCGAGGCACCGGCCGAGCCCGAGCGGTGGGACGGGGTCAGGGAGGCGGATCGCTTCACCGCCGACGTCCCGCAGGTGAGCCTCTTCCCGGACGGGGCCTCCTCGTGGAGCCCCGGCGACTCCCCGGACTGCCTGAGCGTCAACGTCTGGACGCCCGACCCGGGCGCCGGCGGGCTGCCGGTGATGGTCTGGATCTACGGCGGCGCGTACATCCTGGGCTCCTCCCGTGCCTCGGACTACGACGGGGCCACCCTCGCCCGCGGCGGCGTGGTCGTGGTCACGCTCAACTACCGGGTGGGCTTCGAGGGGTTCGGCTGGCTGCCGGACGCGCCGCGGAACCGCGCCTTCCTGGACCAGCTCGCCGCGCTGCGCTGGGTGCGGGAGAACATCGCGGCGTTCGGCGGGGACCCGGACAATGTGACGATCTTCGGTGAGTCGGCCGGCGCCGCCTCCGTCGCCGCGCTGACCGCGGCCGACGCCGGGCGGGGGCTGTTCCGGCGGGCGATCGGGCAGAGCATCGCGAACGGCTTCCAGACCGAGGCGCGGGCCCGGCGGACGGCCGAGCGGATCGCCGGCGCCCTCGGAGTGCCCGCGACGGTGGCGGACTTCGGCCGGCTCCCCTCGGAGGCGATCCACGCGGTGCAGGCCGCTCGCGGTCAGATCACCCCGTACGGCCCGCTCGTCGGCGGCGACGACCTGGTGCCCGACCTGCCGTGGAACCGGCTGCGGGCCGAGGTGGACCTGATCGCCGGGTTCAACCGCGACGAGTACGAGCTGTTCGCGCTGCTGGAGCCGCCGGAGCGGCAGACCCCGGCGTCCGCCGCGAAGGCGATGGCGCTGCCGGAGTCCGCGCTCGCGGAGTACCGGGCGGCCCACCCGGGGCTGTCCGACCGGGACCTGTACGTGCTGATCATGTCGGACGGCGTCTTCCGCGTCCCGACGCTGTGGAGCGCGCGGAACCACCCGGGCCGGGCCTGGTGCTACGAGCTGGCCTGGGCGACACCGGCGCTGGGCGGGATCCTGCGGGCGTGCCACGCCCTCGACGTACCGCTGGTCTTCGGCAACCCGGCCGGCCGGCCGCTGGGCGAGCTGCTGCTGGGCGACCCGGTCCCGGCCGAGGCGGAGACGCTGTCGAAGGAGATCCGCAAGGCGTGGGTCGCGTTCGCCACCACGGGCGACCCGGGCTGGCCCGAGTACCGGGAGGGCGAGGCGCTCGCCCGCGTCTGGGACCTGCCGGTGTCGGTGGTGTCCGACCCGGTGGCCGCGTCGCGGCGGATATGGGAGTCCGTCCCGGTGGGAGCCGCGGACGCGCGCTGAACGCCGCCCGCCCCCCGGGCTCTTCCGGGCCCGGCGGGGCGCGGGAGCGGGTCAGGGGCCCGGGATGCGGCCCGCGGGCCGCGCCGGGTCACTCCCCGATGGTGCCCAGACGCGCGTGGCCCTTGAGGAGGTTGCGCGCGATGGTGCGGCGCTGGATCTCGTCGGTGCCCTCGTAGATGCGCAGCAGGCGCAGTTCGCGGTACCAGCGCTCGATGGGCAGTTCCTTGGTGTAGCCCATGCCGCCGTGGATCTGCAGGACCCGGTCGACCACCTCGTTGGCCATGAGCGCGCCGTGGATCTTCGCGATGGACGAGGCGTGGCGGGCGTCCTTGCCCTGCTGGACGCGCCAGGCGGCGTGCAGGGTGAGCCACTTGGCGGACTCGATCTCGATGGCGGAGTCCGCGATCATCCACTGGATCGCCTGGTAGTCCGCGATGGGGCGGCCCATGGACTGCCGGATCCCGGCGTAGTCGATGGCCATCTGGAGCAGCCGCTCGGCGGAGCCGACGGCCCGGGCGGGGATCATGAAGCGGCCCTGCCCGATCCACTGCATGGCGAGCGCGAAGCCGCCGCCGACCTCGCCGAGGACGTTCTCGTGCGGCACGCGGACGTCCTGGAAGACGAGCGCGGCCGGGCCCCACTCCCCCATGGTCGCGATGGGCTCGGACGTCCAGCCCATGGCGCGGTCGACGAGGAAGCAGGTGACGCCGCCGTCCGCGCCCTTGTCGGGGTCGGTGACGGCGAAGACCATGACGAAGTCGGCGTCGTTGCCGTTGGTGATGAACGTCTTCTCGCCGTTGATGATCCAGTCGCCGCCGTCCCGGACCGCCCGGGTGCGGATGTTGCGGGCGTCGGAGCCGGCGCCGGGCTCGGTGATGGCGAAGCAGGACTGCCGCTCGCCCTCGATGGTGGGGATCAGGTAGCGCCGCTTCTGCTCCTCGTCGGCGGCGAAGAGGATGTTGTCGGCCGAGCCGCCGAAGCGGAACGGCACGAAGGTGCGGCCCAGTTCCATCGCCACGATCGCGTTCATCACGGCGCCGAGGGCGGCGCCGCCGTACTCCTCGGGGGTGTTGATCCCCCACAGGCCACTGCGCCGGCCCTTGGCGCGCAGGTCCCGCAGCACCTCGGGGTCGAGGCCGGGGCGGCCCTCGCGCTCGTTGCGCAGCACCTCGGGCTCCAGTGGCATGACCTCCTTCTCGATGAAGGACCGCACGGTGTCGCGGATCTGCCGCTCCTCCGGGGAGAGCGAGAAGTCCATGTCCAGGGCCTGCCTTCCGGATCAGGTTTCTAGAACAGGTTTCCAGTAATTGCGGTCAGCTTCCGCCGGGCCGCACCGCGTGTCAAGAGAAGCGGGGACACTTCTGGAACACATTTCTGGAATTGCTGGGGCTAGGATCCCTCCGGGACGGCCGGGACGGCCCGGGAGGGCAGGAGGGCCCGGGAGGGCCGGACGGCCGGGGAGCCGTCGGGAAGGAGGGAGCGCGATGGCACGCAAACCGCCGGCCGGACGGCGCGGTTCCTGGGAGTGGAGCCGCACCGCGCAGACCCGGCAGACCATGCTCCGGGCCGCCCGGGAGGTGTTCACCGAGCACGGCTTCGCGGAGGCCAGCATCTCGCAGGTCATCGAGCGGGCCGGGTCCAGCGTCGGCAGCCTCTACCACCACTTCGGGGGCAAGACCGAGCTGTTCATCGCGGTGTGGGAGAGCTTCCAGGACGCGCAGGAGGAGGCCGCCGCCGCCAGCGTCGCGGAGGCCAGGGCGGCCGGGGTCACCGACCCGCTGGAGCTGTTCGCCGTGGGCTCGCGCACCTTCCTGGAGAACGCCTGGCGCCAGCGCGACCTGGTGCGGCTGTTCCTGCACGGCGACACCCCGCCCGGCTTCGAGCTGACCCGCCGCGCCCGCGCGCGCGGCTGGGTCCGGCAGAACGCCGCGCTGCTCGGCGCGGGCGACGACCCCCTCAGCCGCCTCACCGTCACCGTGATGAGCGGGCTGATCGGCGAGGCCATGTGGGAGGTCGCCACCAGCGACGACGAGACCGAGGCCCGCCAGGTGACCGAGGCCGCCCTCACCATCGTGCGCCGCTTCGACTTCCTGGCGGACGGGTGACGGCCGGCGGCGGGCGGCGGGCGGCTGTCGGCCGGTCAGGTCCCCGCCCGCACCGCGGCGAAGGCGCGGACCAGGTGGCGGGCGGCGTCGTCGATCGCCTCCGCCGTCCGCGCGTAGACGCCGACCTGCGGGAAGAAGCCGTGGAAGACACCCGGGTAGCGCTTGACGGCCGCCTCGACACCGTCGTCGCGCAGCCGTCGCGCGAAGTGCTCGCCGTCGTCGCGGATCGGGTCGCACTCGGCGGTGACGACGAACGCGGGCGGCAGCCCGCGCAGGCTGGGCGCGGTGGCGGGCACGGCGAGCGGATTCGCGCGGTCGGCCTCGTCCCGCAGATACAGGTCCCAGAACCAGAGGACGTCGCCCACGGTGAGCAGCGGGCCGTCGGCGTACTCGATCCAGGAGGGGCGCGGCTCGGCGTACTCCATGGCCGGGTAGACGAGCAGCTGGAAGACGGGGAGCGGTTCGCCCCGGTCGCGGGCGAGGAGGCAGACGGCGGTGGCGAGGTTGGCGCCGGCGCTGTCGCCGCCTATCGCCGTGCGGGCGGGGTCGGCGCCCAGGCGGGCCGCGTGGGCGGTGACCCAGGCCAGGGCGGCGTGGCAGTCCTGAAGCGGCGCGGGGAACTTGTGCTCCGGGGCGAGGCGGTACTCCACCGACGCCACCAGGCAGCCGGTCCGGTTCGCCAGGGTCCGGCACAGCGGGTCGACCCGGTCGACGCCGCCGAGGGTCCAGCCGCCGCCGTGGAGGTAGAGCAGCACCGGCAGCCCGCTGCCGGGGCCAGGACGGTAGACCCGCACCGGGATCTCCACACCCGGGTCCGCGCCGGGGACGAGATGGTCGGTCACCTCGTGGACGGGCGGCGGCGGGTTGCGGGACAGGTGCCGCCGGGTCCACTCGCGCGCGCCCGCGACACCGAGCTGGTGCAGCGGGCGCGGCAGGAGGCGGGCGAGCAGGTCGGCCGCGGCCTGTGCGTCGGGGTCGAGTTTCACGGAGCCTCCCGGAGGTCCGGGGCGGAGCGTTCCGCCCTCTCCCAGACGGTGACCGCGGCGGACGGCCGGAAAACTCACTTCTCCGGGGGCGGCTGCACCTCGCTCGGCTGGACCACGACGAAACCGTCGCCCTGGAGCATGAGCTGGAACGCCTCCCCGGAGCCGCCGCGCAGCATCGACTTGATGCTCTGGCCGCGGTGGAGGGAGGTCCGCAGGTGGCTCGTCCAGCCGACCACGGCGTCGGTGTCGACGTAGACGGGAGCCTGGGAGGTGACCGGTATCACGATCGGGTCGCCATCGGAGATGAGACCGATCCGGCCGCTGCCGGAGAACTGGCAGTTGAACAGGCCCCCGCCCGCCATCCCGGCGCCGCTCACCATCTTGATGTCGTAGCTGAGCGTCGGGTCGAAGCACAGCACGTTGCGCCCGTTGATGGTGAGGGCGTCCTGCGGCTCCAGCTCGATGACGAAGCAGCTCTGGGCGTTGTGCGCGAACCACACCTCACCCTGCCCGCGCACCGCCATCAGGGACAGCCCCTCACCGGTGACGGCCCGCTTGAGGAAGTTCCCCACCCCCTGGGACTTCACCTCGAACTGCAGATTGCCGCGGTAGGCCACCATCGAGCCCTGCCGGGCGTGGCACTCGCCGTTGACGACGTACCGGATGGCCTTGGAGTGCTGGAGGGACATCCCGGACGCGGTGGGCGCCTGGGCCTGGTACTCGGTTTTGAAGAGGTCGCTTCGCACGGCGCGATCATAGGGGCTAACCCGTTCGAGTGAGCCCGAATCGCCACACGGCACGCGGGAGTCGGCCGACGGCAGCACCACAGCGTAGTGGGATCACGCTATTGTGTGACCAGTCTCTGTCCCTGCGACCCCGGGGTGTCGCGCCCTTCACCAGCACCATCGGCACTGTCAGGCCTTCGGTTCAGCAGGGAACCACCGCGTGAGCCAACCGGAACAGCAGACAACGGACAGGGCGGCGGGCAAGCGGGAGTTACGCCGACCATCGCGCTACCACCTGATCACGCCCACGGAGTGGTTCCGCATCCCCCTGCGCCCACCGGCCAAGACACGCTCGTGGAGAACATGTCCAAGCCTCAGCCGATCCCGGGGCTGACCTACACACGGGGGCCGGAGATCACGACCGTGGAGCTGCCGGCTGGTCCGGCCTGCCGGATCTTCGAGTCCACTCTCTCGGACACCGGCTACCGCGGCGAGCAACGGGGGGTGGATTCCGTCCGCCACTACGTGCTCGCCGACGAGTACCCGGATACAGATTCTCCTGCTCAACGCCACCTGGGTCACCGACTCCGTCGGCCCGGGGATGGCGCAACTGGCCGACCGGATGGCCGCCTCACTGCGGTTCACCCTTCGCGGCTCCGGCGAAGGGCCCAGGCCGGTGCTGGCCGCACCGCGCCCGCCGTGCCGCCTCGGCCGCGGCCGAGGGCCGTCGCTGCTCCGGCCGGGTGGCGGCCGAACGTGTGACACAAGGCCCGGCGGGCCGAGCCTGGCCCGCCGCGCGCCGGCGCGCATCCGCAGGCCGGGCAGCCGGATACGGCCGTCCCCGCCGCCCCGCCCGCCCACCCCGGCGTCCCGGTGTCCGCGCGCGGGGCGGGGGCGGATCTGATCGGCTGAGGGGCAGGATCCCCCGTCGTCGAAGGTGAGCCCGGCCGATGCGCATGGTCACTGGAAGGGCCCGCGCCGCCCTCACCGCCGCGGGCGCCGCGCTCCTGACCGCGCTCCTGTCCGTCCCGTCGGCCTCCGCCGCGCGGGGCGGCGGCGAGAACGCGCGGCCGCGGGCGGAGACGCGCGCGGCGATGGAGGAGGCCGTGCGGCGCGGTGCGCCCGGGGTGCTCGTCAGCGTTGTCGACGGCGAGGACCGCTGGGTGGCGACGGCGGGCGTCGCGGACCGGAGGACGAACCGCCCGCCACGTCCGGCGGACCACTTCCGGGTGGGCAGCATCACCAAGACGTTCACGGCCACCCTCGTTCTGCGACTGGAGGCCGAGGGGCGGCTCAGCATCGACGACACCGTGGAGCAATGGCTGCCGGGCGTGGTCCGCGGCAACGGCCACGACGGCCGCCGCATCACGATCCGGCAACTGCTCAACCACACCAGCGGCGTGTACAACTACCTCAACGACCCCGCCCTCCACCAGTACGGCCCGGCCTGGCTGATGCACCGGCACAGAACCTGGAGGCCGAAGGAGCTGCTGGCCGTCGCGATGTCGCAGCCGCCTCCCGCCGCCCCCGGCGAGAGGTATGTGTACTCCAACACCAACTACCTGCTGGCCGCGCTGATCGTGGAGCGGATCACCGGCACCTCCTACGAGCACGGGCTGCACCGCCGCATCATCGAGCCGCTGCGGCTGCGGGGCACCGTCTCCCCCGGCACCCGGAAGACGCTGCCGCAGCCGTCCGGCCGGGCCTACTCCACCGAGCAAGCCGAACTGCCCCCACCGGGCGTCGACGTCACGGAGTTCAACCCCTCGGCGCTGCGCGCCGGCGGCGAACTCATCAGCACGGCCGACGACCTCAACCGCTTCTACGGCGCCCTGCTCGGCGGGCGGCTGCTGCCCGAGGCACAGCTGCGGACGATGATGACCACCGTGTCCGACGGCACCGACGACCACGGCCTCGGCCTCACCCGTATCACCACCTCCTGCGGGCTGGAGCTGTGGGGGCAGCGCGGCGGCGGCTACGGGATCGAGGTCCTCTCGGTCTCCACGCGCGACGCCCGGCACCGGATGAGCGTGTACTTCAACACCGACGCCCTGGCCCGGGAGGGCGCGGCGGTCAGGGAGATCACCGACGCGGAGTTCCGCCGACCCGCCTGACCCGGGGCGGCCCCGCCCGCGACCGGCGGACGGGCACTCCGGCTCACAGCGCCGGGTCGGCGGCGACCCGGCGTCCGCGGCGTCGGCGCGCAGACGCGGCGCCGAATCGGCCATGGGATTTGGGGCACGTTCACTGTGACGTGCCCGTCTTTTGTGCATCGTTCACGCCTGCCAGGACCCACGGGCCGCACCGGCCACAGGAAGGGGCTGTCGGGCAGCGGCGCCCCAGCGTGGGAAGTTGTCCTGGAACGTACCCGTGTCGCACGGCCCCACCGGGCAGTATCCAGCACAACCGCACAAGGTGCGCCGCTCACCTGGCCGACTCCGCCGCCGAGATCAACGGACAGCCTCGGAGCAACGATGAAGGACCTGCGTTCCATCCCGATCGCCCCCGACGCACTGCCCCTGATCGGTCATCTGGTGCCGCTGTTGCGGGACCCCCTGGCGTTCATGAACTCTCTACCCGCTCATGGGGACTTGGTCCGCATCCGGTTGGGTCCCCTCAGCATGGTGGTGATCTGCGATCCGGAGCTGACCCGGCAAGCCCTGGTCGACGACCGCGTCTTCGACAAAGGCGGCCCGATCTTCGACCGCATGCGGGAAGTGATGGGCAACGGCATCGGCACCTGCCCGCACAGCGACCATCGCCGCCTGCGACGGCTGTCCCAACCCGCCTTCCACCCCGCCCGGCTCCCCGGCTACGCGCAGGCCATGACCGCCTCCGTCGACGAGGCGACCGGCTCCTGGCAGCCCGGCCAAGTCCTGGACGTGCCCACCGAGATGATGACGATCACCTCCGGGGTCCTGGCCGCCACCCTGTTCTCCGGCACGCTGCCCCCCGCCGAGCTCGGACAGATCCTCGATGACATCACCACCGTCTTCAAGGGCGTCTACCGGCGCATGTTTCTCGTCCCGCCGCTGGACCGGCTCCCCACCCCGGGCAACCGCGCCTATGAGCGTGCCAGCAGCCGCATGCGAGACACCTGCAACCGGATCATCGCCCAGCGCCGCGCCGACGGCACCGACCACGGCGACCTCCTCTCGGCCCTGATCACCGCCCGCGACCCCGAAGACGGCGGCCGTCGCATGACCGACGAGGAAATCACCGACACGGTCGTCACCTTCTTCCTGGCCGGGACCGAGACCACCGCCAGTGCCCTGGCCTGGACGCTGGACCTGCTGGCCCGGCATCCGGAGATCGAGAGGCGGCTCCACGCCGAGGTCGACACCGTCCTGGACGGCGGCCCGGCCACCCACGCCGACCTGCCCCATCTCGAACTGGCCGGACGCGTCATCACGGAAACCCTCCGGCTGTACCCTCCCGGCTGGTTCATCACCCGCACGGTCACCGCCGAAAACCCCCTGGGTGAGCACCCGCTGCCGGCCGGGACCGCGGTCGTCTACAGCCCCTACCTCATCCATCATCGGCCCGACCTCTACGACGATCCCGAGATCTTCGACCCCGACCGCTGGGACCCCAAGCGCCCCCAACCGCCCCGCCATGCGGTCATCCCCTTCGCGGCGGGTGCCCGCAAGTGCATCGGTGACACCTTCGCGATAACCGAGGCCACCCTCGCCCTCGCGACCATCACCGCCCGCTGGTGCCTGGAACACCAGCCCGGCCACCAGAGCCGCCCCACCGCGGGCACGGTCCTGAGGCCCCGGGAACTACGGATGCGGGCAACGCCCCGCACCACGGCGCACACCACGCCCGCCTGACCTCTCTCCCGCTACCCGATACGCCCTTCTGCCTTCTTCGCAACCGGGCGTGCTTCCAGTTCCAACAAGTCCGGCGGGGAAGCGAAACCTCGGAGGAGCCGGTCGTGGTGGCGGAGGATGTCTTCTGAGCCTTGGCTGACCCCACTCGTCGGCGCATCCTTGATGAGAGGGCGGAACGAGGGGCCGCAGTCTGTTCGAAATCTGCGCACGGCTGGTGGCCAAGCACGGCCTGGGGCTGTGTCCCGCCAGGCGAACAGCCGGCATCTGGCCGTACGGGAATCGGCGGGTCTGGTCGTTTCACGGCGCGAGGGCCACCACAAGTGCCACTGCCTGAGCACCGGACCCCGGAGTACACCCATGAAGATCCACCTCACCGGCGTCTTCGTCGACGACCAGGGACAAAGCCCTGCGCTTCTGCACCGACGTGCTGGGCTTCGTGCGGAAGCACGACGTTCCGCCGGGTACGGCCCGGTGTCTGACCGTGGTCCCGGATACAGACCATGACTGGTCGTCGTCGCCCGGGCATCCCGCCCTGCGGCGTCGACGGGCGCGACGCGGTGGCGCCGGCTCTGGCACCCTCATCGAGGCGGGGAGCGTGAGCAGGGCGTGCGGGATTGCTCTTTTCCTTGGTTGCACCACCGGCGGCGGGTTCCGTACGCCATAGTGAGGACAAGGGAGTTGACTGGGGGGAGCTTTCATGATCGAGCAGGCGTACATTCAAGCCGGGGACGTGACCACCCCGGCGATCGCGACACTGCGGGCCCGGATCTCGCAGGCGATAGACAACACGGTGGCGGCCACCGTTCTCGACCGCCTCAAGGTCTGGTTGCAGATGCCGACTGATTCCACCTTCTTCACAGGAATGCTGGACAAGCTCTGCGAGGAGCGCGCCAAGAACGTGGGCGACCGATTGAGCCCCGGCACAGGGGGACTGTACAACCCCGCGGATCTGTCGGCGGCGTTGGACATCGCGGCCAAGTGGACAGGGATCAGCGACATCTTGCACAGCGACCGCGCCGTGACCATCAAGGGTCCGACAGGGCACGTGGGCGGAGCCAAGAGCACGTTCAACAACACGGACGGCACCGGTTTCCACGTGATCGTGCTCCTGGCCACCGGGCAGGAGCACGGCGGACGCCACTTCTTCCTGGGTTTCGATCCGGACGTCAGCGCCACGACGGAGTCCCGGAATACGTGGATCCCGTTCGCCCTCGGCGGCAGCGGCACCGTTGCGAAGGTGTCGGCGTTCACTGACGCGAAGTGCACCCAGGTCATCAAGGCCATGATCCTCGGCAACTCGCAGGACGGATTCGGCCCGCTGGTCCGCAAGTACTACGTCGACACGACGGCGCCCTTCCCCGCGATCATTCGCGGCTAGCAGCTGTCCGGCCGATCATGTGACTTGCTGTCCATTGGGTCCTTGTTCTGGGTAAGGGCGGGGACCGGCGGGGTGCGTTGCCGGATGCCGAATGGGAGCGGCTGCGGCCGTTCCTGCCGGTGAGCAATGGTGGGTGTGGGCGGTGGCGTGACCATCGTCAGGTGATCGACGGGATTCTGCACCGGGTGCGGACCGGTGCGCACTGGCGTGACCTGCCGGATTGGCTCGGATTTCGAAAGACCGTCTACGAACGCTCCACCGGCTGTGGTCGGCGGACGGTACCTGGCATCCGGTACCGGGTGTGGAGGACCATCCCCGCGCTCGCGGGGACCACGGCGTAGGTACCCGGCTCCGGCCAGCCCGGGGCGGACCATCCCCGCGCTCGCGGGGACCACACGCGGACCGCCGCGTCCTTGGCCTCGACCAGCGGACCATCCCCGCGCTCGCGGGGACCACCTGGTTGCCTTGCCACGCCGGGAGTCCAGCGCCGGACCATCCCCGCGCTCGCGGGGACCACCCGATACGGGCCCGGTCGGTGATGGACAGGGACGGACCATCCCCGCGCTCGCGGGGACCACGGCGTGAGGTTCTACCTCGGCACCAAGCCGCACGGACCATCCCCGCGCTCGCGGGGACCACGCTTGTTCACCTGCTGCTTTGTCCGGTCGGTCGGCCGGTTTTGTTCAGTTGTTCTCGCCGTGGTGCTGCAGCCTAGCTGCCACGCGCCCAGCAGAGGTCGCGGACCGCCAGAGTCACCGAGTCGAGACGCTGAAGCACGTTCGGCTGTCGAGGGTGACCTGCAGGACCGTCCGCTTGACTGCGGGCCCACGCTTGTGCGCAGCGACGGTGAACTCAGAAAACAATTCGTTGTGCCGACGGCCGTTTTCGGCGGTGGCCAGCTTCCCGGCGGTCGAGTTCTCGCTGAACGCCGCAGTGGTCACCGCGATCGCAGCCACGGCGCTCGCGGTAGCCGCGCCAGCGTTGGCTCAGTTCGCCCACTCGATGCCCATGGCGATGGACCCTTGCGCCTTCCGACGCAACGGCCCCGCCCTCACTCGGGCGGGGCCGTTCGCTGTTCGCCGGGCAATGCCGGGAGCTACCGTTCAGGTGTCGAGCTGAGCAAACAACGGGAGTCCGCATGCCCGATAGCACTGACACGCACATCGGCGTGCGCATCGCGGAGCTGCGCACCCAGCGCGGCCTGACGCAGACCGGACTCGCCATGCGCGCCAATGTCTCCAAGTCGCTGCTGTCCAAAGTCGAGTGCGGTCAACGGCCCGCGTCGTCCGCCTTCATCGCCGCGTGTGCTCGCGGCCTCGGCCTTCCCGTGTCGGAGCTGCTCGGCCAGCCGTACTCCGAGGAGCTGCGGCGTGACCGTCTGGACGTCCTGATCCAGCCCATCCGCGTGGGCATGGAGAACTGGGACGTGCCGCACGACTGGACGACGCCCCCTCGGCATCCCTCGCTGATCAGCCAGGATGTCCAGCGGCTCCTCCTCCAGCGACGCCATGCCGACTACACGCCCATGCTCCGCGACCTTCCCGGCGTGATCGACGAGTGCGTGCACGCGGTCCACACCTCAACCGGTGAGGACCGGCGGTTCGCCTACGAATGCCTGGCCGGCGCCTTCCGTTGCGTCTTCACCGTGGCGTGGAACTTCGGTTATCTGGACCTTGCCACCGTGGCCCTGGACCGCATCGCTCTGGCCGCCCCGCACGCGGACGAGCCGGGCCTGCTCGCCGTCCAGTCGTACCTCCGCGCACAGACCGTGCTGGCGCACGGCCGCTACGACATCGGGCTGCGCGTCGTCGATCGCGCGCTGCGGGACCTCGATGGGCAGGGCTCTCGCCGCCCGCGAGGACTCGACGCCCTGCGCGGCAGTCTGCATCTCCGCGCTGCCGTGATCGCCGGGCGCGCCAAGGACCGCGGTCGGGCCGACGGCCACCTGGAAGAAGCCAGGAGCCTCGCTGAAGTGACCGGCGAACTCCCCGACTACGGGCTCACCTGGGGCCTGCCGAACGTGGGCGTCCACGCCGTCGCGATCGTCTCGGAGCTGGAGGAGTACGACGAGGCGATCCGGTTGGCGAAGGACGTCAAGATCCCGCGCGGATGGTCCCGTTCACGGGCAGGGCACCACTGGATGGATGTCGCCAGGATTCATGCGTGGGCCGGAAGCCGCACAGAAGCACTGAAGTGCCTTGAGCGGGCCCGGCGCGCAGCCCCCCTGCAGACGAAGTACCACCCGACGACCCGGGAGACGGTTGTTCAGCTGCGACGCCAGGAGCGGTCGCGCGGCGGGCCGCTCGCGCGGTTCGCCGCGTGGGTTGGCGTCGCGTAGCCCAGTCGCGGTAACACATGCGGACAATCGGGAGTTGCACACTTCCGTGCAACTCGCCGCCCGGGCAGCTCGGCACGCTGGGTGACTGTCAGTGCACGACAGCTCACTGGAGAGCCCGATCATGGCGACTACCGCGCGCGCAGTACCCCCGCCCGTCCCCGTCCTGATTCCCGACGGCTACCGCATGCTCGGGAAGCCCCGTTCTGCCTCCGGTGCCCGCGTCCGGGCGTTTCGGGGGTGACCGCGATGACACGGAGCATGGCTGTACCGCACTGGCTGCCCACGGCGGAGCAGGGCGTGCGGACCTTGCCGTGCGGGCGCTGGTGGGACGCCGTCCGCGT
>NZ_JBPQTQ010000010.1:0-64122 GCF_051386415.1 Streptomyces sp. URMC 129 | reverse complement strand
CCGCGGCACCACCGCGCCCCCGCCACCGCCCCGCGACCAGGCGGCGGGGGCGGCGAGCTGACCCGGCTTCACCCGCGGTTCACCCCGCGCCGGTCTCGTGTGTGATCCAGGTCACATCCGCGTGGTGGGGGGCGGACGATGAGTCCCGCCCGGCAGGCCGGTCTACCTCCATGACAGCGGCGCCGGACTCCGGCCGGGTGGAAGGGAAGACAGCATGGGGCAGCAGAAGATCACGACGTTCCTGTGGTTCGACGACCAGGCGGAGGAGGCCGTCGAGCTGTACACGTCGGTCTTCGAGGACTCGCTGGTGGTCGACGTCCAGCGGTACGGCGAGGTCGGTCCCGGCCCGGCGGGGTCGGTCATGACCATCACCTTCGAGCTGGCGGGGCAGCGGTTCATCGCGCTCAACGGCGGGCCGGAGTTCCCCTTCACCGAGGCCATCTCGCTGTCCGTGGACTGCGCGGACCAGGCGGAGGTCGACCGGCTGTGGGAGAAGCTCACCGAGGGCGGTGGCGAGCACGGGCCGTGCGGCTGGCTGAAGGACCGGTTCGGCCTGTCGTGGCAGATCGTGCCCCGGGCGCTGCACGAGCTGATCGCCGATCCGGACCGGGCGAAGGCGAACCGGGTGATGGCGGCCATGCTCGGGATGAAGAAGATCGAGATCCAGGGCCTGCTGGACGCCGCCGCGGCGGGCGGCCCGTGGACTTCCGGACATCCTGGCCGGGGGAGTGGCCGAGACGCGCATCGCACCGCGGCGGAACGGTCCGCGATCCGCGCCGGATCTGGTCAAATGGCCCGATGGCGCGTACGGCGTGACCGCGCCGGTCCGGGGCTGGCCCGGCCGGTCCGGGGCCCGGCACACCCCTCCCGCCTCCCCGGCCTGCACCGGGGAGGTGGGAGGCTCGCGCCCCGGCCGTGTGCCCGGACCCTAGGAATCGAGAGGTTCGAGGAGCAGCATGGTGTGCTGCACCGACAGCCCCTCCACGAAGACGAGGGTGCAGGCCGCCACCCGCCCGCGGTACACGCGGCTGACGACGAGGTTGGCCCGGGGGGTGAACGGGTAGTCGTTGGCGGCGAACGTGTTGCCGCCGTTTCCGTAGGCGCGGGCGTGGACGTGGTTCATGTAGCGGATCCCGGTGTCGAGGTCCACGACCACCGGGTGCCGGAACGCCTCGCTCATGTCGAAGCCCTGGCGCCTCTCCTCCGGCCTGGTGTCGGCGTACTCGGTCACCTCGACCGTGTGACCTGTCGGCAGCGGTGCGGGATAGTTCAACGACAGCTTGACGGACATCCGTTCACGGTACGACGGGGAGTGCGAACGGGTGTGGCGGCCCCCGGACGGCGCCCCGCGCCGGACACGCGGTCAGGACGCGGTCGCGCGGGTCCGCCGCAGCGTGACGCGGGCCGCCTCGCGCAGGGCGGCGACGGTGGGATGCGTGCGCTTGTGCGGGAGCCAGGCCAGGGCCGAGGTGCAGGGTGAGAGGTCGGCCACGTCCACGTAGGCGACGCCGGGCCGGGGGAAGAGGCGGCGGGCGGCGGCGGGCAGGAAGCCCATGGCCTGGCCGCGCGAGACGGCGTGCAGCAGGGCCTCCAGATCCGTCACCACCGGCCCGAACCGCGCGGGAGTCCCGTCCGGGCGGGGGTCGACGGCCCAGTAGTCCCGCCAGACGCGTGGCGTCCGGGCGGGCAGGCCGACGACGGGGTGGTCCGCGAGCTGGGCCAGGACGATCGGCTCGCCGGTGGCCGCGAGGGGATCACTGGCGGGCAGGCACGCCAGGCGGGGCTCGCTCGCCAGGTGCAGGCTCTGGATGCCGGGCGGGAGCGGGGGCCGCAGGAACGCGGCGTCGACGTCACCGTTGGTCAGGGCCTGGATCTGGTCGGCGAAGTCCAGCAGCCGCATCTCGACGCTGACCCGGGGATGGCGGCCGTGCAGCGTGGCAAGGACGGCGTGGGTGTGGGGCATGGCCGACTCGGCGCCGATGAAGCCGATGACGAGGTGCCCGCGCAGCTCGCGGGCGTGGGTGTCGGCGTGGCGGCGCAGGCGGGCCATGGAGTCCACGATCGCCCGGGCCTCGGGGAGGAGGGCCAGGCCGGCCGGGGTGAGGGTGACCGTGCGGCTGGTGCGGTCGACCAGGGCCACGCCGAGCCGGGTCTCCAGGGCGCGGATCTGCTGGCTGAGGGCGGGCTGCGTCATGTACATCCGGGCGGCGGCACGGCCGAAGTGCAGTTCCTCGGCGAGCGCGAGGAACAGCCTCAACTGGTGGGGGCTGGGCTCGCGTCGGGTGTCCAGGTCCGCATGGCCCGACTTCGCCCCGGCGTCGTCGGTCATACGTTCCAGGTTATCGATCCGTTCGGGAAGGCTATGGTCTTCCGGCTTCCGGCCGTGTGGGGGATCGGTGCAGGATCGGCGCAGGGGAATGCACCGATGAGGCGCTGCACGGGGGAGGTGCTGCGGGGGATCCGTTTACCGACTCATTGCCGCGGCCCGGCGACGGCTCCGACGGCGCGGGCCTGATCGGCACTCCGGACAGCCCGGTCCCACGCGCGTCGGCGCGGACCGCCAGAAAGGAAACGTCTCATGCTTGCCCGGTATCCGACCATGCCCGGGGGCCTTTTGGGCGCGCTCACCCTGGCCCCCGGGCTGACCGTCGCCGCGGGGACGCCCGCCGGGGCGGGCGTGGGCTCGGACCACCTGGACAAGGGGGGCGGCGCGTTCGTCGAGTACCAGCACGACGGGAAACTGGTCATCTGCACGGCGACTACCGCCCGGTGTGGTTCAAGCGGCAGGGCGGGCACGGTCGGGACGCGCACCGATATCAACTACCACGGACAGGTGTGGGTCGGCGACACCGCTCTGGACGTCGAACCGCACATGAACGCCCGCGAATGACGCCCTTGGTGGCCGATTTTCCGGTCGCTTCCTGAACGCAACGGCCTCTCCCTGGCCGTTGCTACGGAGCTCCGCCCGCCTCCCGTGGGCGGAGACCCGGCCCATCCGGGTCGTGTCCCGAGGTCAGTTCCCCGAGTGCATAGCCCATTGGCCTTGCCCGGCTGCCCGGACGGGGGCGGCCCCGAGGCATGGGGCCCTCACGCGCCGGCTCTGCCCGCGAGTACTCCGTACCTGGGCTGCGACGCGCGTTGACGTTTGCCAGGCACTGTTCGGTGCCCGCATCCTCCGGGCAACCGGAGCAACCCGCCAGCTATCCACAGCCCGGAGGACGCATCGCTATGACGGACATCGGTCGTACGCCCGCACACTTACGTTTCCGCGTGCTCGGTCCCGTCGGAGCCCTTGTCGGCGGGGAAGAAGTGGAATTCCAGTCCCCCCGGCAGCGGGCCGTCCTGGCGGCCCTCCTTCTCCATGCCCCCAACGTTGTCAGCGTCGACTACCTCATCGAGTCGATCTGGGATGACGCCCCGTCGACAGCACGCAAACAGGTCCAGGCGTGCATCTCCATACTTCGGCGCACTTTCGCCGGGCTCGGCCACAATGCCCTGATTGAGACCCGCGCCACTGGCTACTCGCTGAAGATCGAGGACCGTTCGCTCGACTTCGAGATTTTCAAATCGCTGCGGGACAGCGCTCACACCGCTCGGATGCATGAGCGACACGACGAGGCGGTATCGGCATACCTGCAGGCGCTTCAAGTCTGGCAGGGGCCGGCGCTGTACGGCCTGACCAGCAGGTACATGCAGGCGCGGGCAACCTGGCTGAACGAGGAGCGTTGGTGCGCCTACGAGGAATACATCGAGCTGCAGCTGGTTGCGGGGCATCACCGCGAAGTCATCGGTGAGCTGGAAATGGCACTCTTCGACAATCCGACTCGCGAGAGGCTGTGCGGCTATTTGATGCTGGCATTGTACCGGTCGGGACGTCGCGCTGACGCCTTGGAGGCATACACGTCCTCACGGCGGATTCTCGTCGATACGCTAGGAATCGAGCCGGCACCCGACTTGCAGCGTCTTCAGGCTGCAATCCTTGCAGACGATCCTGGAGTTGCAGCAACGATCGCAGCACCCCCCAATGTGTTGAGCCTGTCCTTCGACCCCATTGAAAGAGATCGGCGCACCGGACATCCGCAGCGGCACGGGTGACGAGTGCCTGCGAGGGGTGAATCGTGGGTCTGGCACCACTTCCCGCTCATCACCCGCAGCCGCAGACCCTCCTGCGCAGCGGGCGACAGACGCCGCATAATGCCCGCCCTTGATCACGCCCGATCCCGGCAGAGATCGATATTGAGTCGAAACTGATGGGCTGCCTGCTCGTTAATTGAACGGCTGGTGCCGGACGTGCGCTGTGGAGACCTTCCAGGATGTGGCCACTGGACCTGCGGTACGCACTCAGGGCGGGGCCGCAGGCGGTGCGATGACCGCGCGGTGCTCGCAGCAATCATCTTTGTCACCACCTCCAGCTGCACCGTCGGCAGTTGCCGACGGTCTTCGGGGGTCTTCCGGCAGACAGTGCACCGACGCTCTACGGACTGCCTCCGCTCGGGCGTGGCCAAGCTGCACCGCGTGGTGCTGGATCGGCTCGGCGTCAACCGTGAGCCGGATCAGTCACGTTGCGCGATCGACTCGCTCACTCCGGTGGCTCTGCCGGGTGCGGGAAGGCATGCAGGTGCACGCGGACGGGCTGAGTCCCGTCCGTCCCCTTCACGGCGGCACGGTATTCCGCGATCACCGCGTGAAGCCGTTCGACCAGCTCTCGCGCCTGACGTACCGTGAGGTGCAGTGTGAAGTCGCTCAGGTCGGACGCCTCACGCCACGACGCGGGCCATTCGTGGAACGAGCCGAGGAAGCTGGCCTGCTCCAGAGCGTGGTAAGCGGCGACCTCCTGCTGGTACAGGTGGAGCGCGCCGCGCACCTGCGGGTCGGCGTGGTCCAGTACCCCGCTGGTGGCGTCCACCAGGGTGCTGTCGTACGCGGACCGCCACCACCGTTCGCGCCCCGTTCCCCGGTCGGGGTCGTCCTCAACGAAACCGAACGCGGCGAGCTGGCGCAGATGGTAGCTCGTAGCCCCGCTCGACTCACCTAGTCGTTCCGCGAGTTGGGAGGCCGTCGCCGGGCCGTGTTCGCGCAGCGAACTCAGCAGTCGCATGCGCAGCGGGTGGGCGATGCCCAGCAGGGACTGCGCGTTGAGCCGTTGGACCCGAGGGCCGTGACGGGACATGCGCCGACACTACAAGGACACCGGCCCCGGCGCCAAGCGCAGGCACTCGGGACGGCGACCCGCTGCCGGGCGGCTCCGGTCCGGGGTCGAGTTCCCCGGCGGACCGCTGGACGCGGACGCTGAGGCAACGGCACAGGACGACGCAAAGATTCTATGCAAAGGAGTTTTGTAAGTTGTATCGTCGTGCGACGAACTGAGTTCCAGAACACGTCAGTTGACTCTCTGTTGGGTATGGGGCGGGGCCTCGGTCCCGCGCACCACCACCACGCCCCCCCCACGGCCAGCTCCGATCCGGACGCCGGCCGATCCAGGACATCAAGGAGGCACCAAGGTGCGGAACTCCACTGGACCAGCCCACCGTGACCCCAACGTCTTTCGCTGGCTACTCGCGTACGCCTTCTCCTGCGTCGCCAACAGCGCGTACTTCCTGGCACTCGGCTGGACCGCGAACGAGATCGCCGGTCCTGCCCAGGTCGGATGGGTGGTTGCCGCCGGCGCGGCGCCGCGGGTCCTGCTCATGCTGGTGGGCGGGGCGATCGCTGACCGCTTCGGGCCCCGGCTCGTGGTCATCGTCAGCGACGCCGTCCGCTGCGCGGTGATCCTGACCTTCGCGGCAGGGCTGGTCCTCACATCGCCGACGCTGTGGCTGCTGTTCACTGTCGCGATCCTGTTCGGGGTCGTGGACGCGTTCTTCATGCCATCGGTGGGCGCGCTCCCTGCCCTGATCACCCGCCAGGACCAGCTGGTCCGCCTCCAGGGCATGCGCAGCTTCACCCTGCGACTGGGCAGTGTCACGGGTCCCCCCTTCGCCGGTCTGGCAATGGGTCTCGGCGGACCTGCGGCGGTCTTCGGCGCGGTAGGTATGCTGCTGGCCCTCTCCCTCCTCCTGTTGATGCTCGTCCGCACCCTGCCTGTTCACGGTGGCGACGAGGAGAGCGAGTACCCGCGCGGCGAGCTGTGGCGGGACCTCATGGACGGCTTCGCCTACGCCCGTTCCCGGCGTCTCGTCGGTGCGGTGCTGGTGTCGATCGCACTGGTGGAGATCGCCACCGTCGGTCCCCTCAACGTCGGCTTCCTCTTCCTGGCCGACGACCGGGACTGGGGCGCGTCCGGCGCTGGCTGGATCATCGCCGCGTTCGGGGCGGGGGCGGGTGCGAGCGGCCTCTTGCTCACCTGGTGGGCGAACCTGCCCCGGCCGGGCGTGGTGTACTGCGGCACGATGATCGCGGGTTCTCTGGGGATCGGCTGCTTTGCCTGGGCCGGCACGCTGCCCGTGGCTGTGCTGGCCAGCACAGCCACGGGAGGTCTGCTGGGGCTGAACGGCGCCCTGGCCCTGGCGTTCGTGCAGACCGCGACTGAGCCGGCCATGCTGGGGCGGATCATGTCTCTCGGCACCCTGGTGGGCTTCGGTCTCGCGCCCTTCACCATCCCCGTGTTCGGAACCACGGCGGCCACGATCGGTACTACCTCGGTGTTCCTCATCTGCTCCGCGCTCGGCCTGGTGGGATCAGGCATCGTGCTGACGTCCTCGGCCATCCGACGCGCGAAGTTGGCCCCGCCGTGCGGCGACGACACGCGGGGCGACACCGCGACCTGCGGCGCGGCGCCGCCGCCGTGAGCGCGGCGCCGCCGCGCACGAACCCGCCCGTGGGAAGTGCGCCACCGCGTTGGTCCGGTGACACCCCATCACATGTCGGCCCGGACTGCCCCGAGCGCCTGCTGGACCCGCCCGGCTCTGGCCTTGGCGGACTCTTAGCTCGGTGTTAGCGCCCTGCGTCAGGCTTTCCTCCGGTCCGGGACCTCCAGTCGTGCAACGCAAAAGGGGGAGTACATGGAAGCTGACTTCGATGTCGCGGTGATCGGTGGCGGACCGGCGGGGTCGACCACTGCGTCCTACCTGGCATCCGCCGGCCTGCGCGTGGCGGTCTTCGAGAGCGAGTTCTTCCCGCGACCACACGTCGGCGAATCGCTGGTGCCCGCCACCACTCCGGTACTGACCGAGATCGGTGTCATCGATGACATCGACGCCGCAGGGTTCCCCAAGAAGTACGGCGCGGCTTGGACCTCAGCCGAGACCCGGGACCTCCCGAGGAACGGATTCACCGGCCTGGACCACACCTGGGCCGCAGACATCATGTTCATGGAACTGGATCAACCAGAGGTCGACCGAGAGTACACCTACCACGTCGACCGGGCCAAGTTCGACCTCATTCTCCTCAAGCACGCCGAGAGCCTGGGTGCCGACGTCTTCTCCGGAGCCCGGGTCCTCAGCGCGGATTTCGACTCCGATCCCGAACTGGTCACGCTGCGCTGCCGACTGGGCCCGCGCAGCGTCGACTTCACCACCCGGATGGTCGTCGATGCCTCCGGGCGGCACACGGTCATCGGCCGTCAACTCAAGCTCAAGGTCCAGGACCCGGTCTTCAACCAGTATGCAATTCACACCTGGTTCGAGGGACTCGACCGCACGAAGATGGCGGTCAACCCGGGGACCGAGGACTACATCCACATCCACTTCCTGCCCATTGAGGACTCCTGGGTCTGGCAGATCCCGATCAGTGACACGATCACCAGCGTGGGCGTGGTCACCCAGAAGGAACGGTTCGCGGCGGCCAAGGACGACCGGGAGAAGTTCTTCTGGGACTTCGTCTCCAGCCGCCCGGACCTGCGCAACGGTCTCCGGGAGGCGAAGCGCCTGCGGGAGTTCAAACCCGAGGGCGATTACAGCTACGCCATGAAGCAGATCTGCGGTGACCGCTTCGTCATGGTGGGGGACGCCGCCCGTTTCGTGGATCCGATCTTCTCCAGCGGTGTGAGCGTCGCGCTGAACAGCGCGCGCCTGGCGGCCAAGGACATCATCGCCGCCAGCAAAGCCGGGGACTTCTCCCACCCCCGGTTCGCCGCGTTCGAAACGAAGCTGCGGCGGGCAGTCCGCAACTGGTACGAGTTCATCTCCATCTATTACCGGCTGAACGTGCTCTTCACGGCGTTCGTGCAGGACCCGCGCTACCGGCTCGACGTCCTCAAGATGCTCCAGGGCGACTTCTACGACGAGGACGAGCCAAAGGCACTGACCGAGATGCGGGAGATCCTGCGGGAGGTGGAGTCCAACCCGGACCATCTGTGGCACCCGTATCTGGGCACCATCCGACCCATGAACGCCCCGTCGTTCTGAACCCCGTGCACGGCAGCGCCCGGGCGGTCAGGTGACCGACCCGGCCACCGGGGCCCGCCGGCGCGCATCAGGCGCATCCGCGACGCGCCAGCGGCGGGAACCCGTACGGCGGGGCCTCCGCCGACACCACAACGAGCCGGAAGGAGCGGTGACGCCCATGGACTTCGACCTTACCGTCGCCCAGAGAAAGCGCCGGGAGGCGATCGCCGAGGGCGTGCGGACGCTTTCCCCCGGGCGGCTTCGGACCGGGCCCGGGGACCACTTCGACCGCGCCGACTGGGCCAAGACGGCCGAGCTGGGCCTGACCGGCCTGTGCCTGCCGGTCAGCCATGGCGGCGGCGGTCTGGGGGCACTGGACACGGCACTGTGCCTGGAGGCGTTCGGCGAGCATTGTCCGGACACCGGGCTCGCCTTCGGAGTCGCGGCGCACCTGCTGGCCTGCGGTGTGCCAGTCGCGGCCTTCGCCGTCCCGGAGACTCGGGACCAGCTCCTGCCCCGCCTGGCCGACGGCACGATGATCGCGGCGAACGCCATGACCGAGGCCGCTGCCGGGTCGGACGTGGGTCGGCTGGACACGACGGCGGTGGTGGACGGCGACGCGTACGTACTGGACGGCGTGAAGACCTTCGCCAGCAACGCCCCGCTGTCCGATGTCCTGGTCAGCTACGCGACGACGGACAGGCGGGCGGGCTTTCTCGGTATCAGCGCCTTCGCCGTGCCCCGCGAGCTGCCCGGGATCACGGTGGGCGACTCACTTCCCAAGATGGGGCTGTGGGGATGCCCGGCGGGTGAGGTGCGGTTCGATGCGTGCTCGGTCCCGGCGCGGTACCGCCTGGGCCAGGAGGGGCAGGGCAGCGCCGTGTTCCAGCACTCCATGAGATGGGAGCGTGCCTGCCTGTCCGCGCTCTATCTCGGCCTGCTGGAAAGGCAGTTGCAGCAGTGCACGGAACACGCCGGCGTCCGGCGCCAGTTCGGCAGGGAGATAGGCAAGTACCAGGCGGTCTCGCACCGCGTCGCGCGCATGCGCCTGCGGCTGGAGGGCGCCAGACTGCTGCTCTACCGCGCCTGTTGGCTCCTGGACCGTGAACGGCACGATGACACCTCCATCGCCCTGTCCAAGACGGCCGTGTCCGAAGCAGCGGTGGCCAACTCTCTGGATGCCGTACAGATCTTCGGTGCAGCGGGCTACTTGTCCGGCAGTGGCATAGAGGCGCAGCTGCGCGACAGCATCCCGGCAACCATCTTCTCCGGAACCACCGAGATCCAGAGCGAGCTGATCGCCCGGGAGGCCGGGCTGTGAGCCTGCACCAACTGGTACAGGAAGCGGCGGCCCGCCATCCCGAGCGGGTCGCGGTCAGCGGCCCGGACGCCACGGTGACCTACCGCGAGCTGAGCCGCCGGGCCGACGCGCTCGCCGCACGCCTGGCCGCCCAACACGTCGGCGTCGGAGACCGGGTCGTGGTGTGGGCGAGCAAGTCCGCCGAGTGTGTGGCGGCGATGCAGGCCGTCCTCCGTCTTGGCGCCGTCTATGTACCCGTCGACGGCAGCACCCCCCCGGCCCGGGTGGCCGCGCTCCTGCGCGACTGCTTCCCGGCGGCCATGTGCAGCGATCCCGAGAACGCACCCCGCCTGGCCCCCGCCGAGCACGGGTGTCCCCACCACCTCGTGCTCGGGGGCGACTTCGTTGCCCCGGCGGATCCCTTTGACCACCCGAGCGCGGCGGAGGACCTCGCCTATATCCTCTACACGTCGGGATCAACGGGGCGCCCCAAAGGGGTGCGGATCACCCACGGCAACGCCCGGGCCTTTGTGGACTGGTGGGTCACGGAGCTGGACGCGCAACCGGAGGACCGGTTCGCCAACCACGCGCCCTTCGGATTCGACCTCTCGGTCCTTGACCTCTACGGCGCCTTCGCCGCCGGAGCCTCGGTGCACCTGGTGCCCACGGAACTCAGCTACGCCCCGGAGCACCTGACCCGCTTCCTGCACGAACGCGGGATCAGCATCTGGTACTCGGTGCCCTCCGCCCTGTCGCTGATGATCCGCGAAGGCGGTCTGCTGGACGACGATGCTCCGCCTGCCCTGCGTGCGGTGCTGTTCGCCGGCGAGCCCTTTCCCATCCCCATGGTGCGCGAGCTGGCTGCATGGACCGGGGCGCGCCTGCTCAACCTGTACGGACCGACCGAGACCAATGTGTGCACCTTTCACGAGGTGACCACCGCCACGCTCGCACAGGACCGGCCCCCGCCGATCGGGAAGGCCAGCTCCGGCAACACTGTCTGGGCCGTGACCGAAAACGGCCGGGTGGCCGGACCGGGCGAGGAGGGCGAACTCCTGGTCGCAGGGCCGACGGTGATGCCGGGCTACTGGGGCCGGCCCCCTCTCTCCGGCCCGCATCGCACCGGCGACATCGTGCGCGTGCTTCCGGACGGCTCCTTCGACTACCTCGGTCGACAGGACGGCTTGGTGAAGCTGCGCGGTCACCGGGTGGAGCTGGGCGAGGTGGAGGCCACCATCGCCGACCACCCGGAGGTATCGGAGGTCGCCGCCGTCGTGGCTGGAGAAGGGCTCTCCCGCCACCTCGACGTCTTCGTGGTGGCCAGGAGCGGGGCCGCACCGGGAGTGCTGTCCCTCAAGCGGCACGTCGCGGAACGGCTGCCCCGGTACATGATCCCGGACGTCGTCCACCACGTCACCGCACTTCCGCGCACCGTCAACGGGAAGATCGACCGCGCGGCCCTTGCGGCCAGGGCGGACACCACTGCCAAGGAGAGACTCCGATGACCGCCACACATCTGTCCGAACAGGCCGTCAAGGACAAACTCGTCGAGTTCATACGGGAGACGTTCCTCTCCGGAGATCCCGACCGCGAACTGGACGAGGACACGCCGCTCCTGGAATACGGCGTGCTCGACTCGATGCGGATCGTCGTGCTGCTCAGGTTCATCAGCAGAGAGATGTCCACCGACATCCCCATGACGCAGATCAGCGGCGCCAACTTCCTCAACATACGCAGGATTGCCACGCTCATCGTGAACTGACCTGCCCGGAATGACCACAGCCGTCGGCGCACCACACCAGGCCACAGGAAGGAAACACCATGACCATGACGCCGGAGCACGCCACACCGCACGCGGCCCAGGTACGCGGCGACCCGGACCTGGCGGACCTGTTGCGGACGACGGCAGTGCGACACGGTGTACCCGGCGCGGTGATTGCCATGTCGCACGACGGGCAGCGCCGGACTGCCGCGTTCGGGCTCGCCAACCAGCGCACCCGGCTGGAGATGACGCCGGACACCCTGGTGGGCGTCGGGTCCTTCGCGAAGGTGTGGACCGCCGCCCTCACCCTGCGGTTGGTGGAGAAGGGCGTGCTCTCCCCGGACGATCCGGTGCGCCGACACCTTCCCGGCTTCACCCTCGCAGACCCGGAGGCGTCCGATCGCCTGACGATCCGCCACCTGCTGAACCACAGCGGGGGGTTCCACGGCGAGAGCATGTCCGACTTCGGCCCGGGTGACGACGCGCTGGGCCGCTACGTGGACTCACTCTCCCACGTCCCGCAGCTTCACCCCCCCGGGGAGGTCTTCTCGTACTGCAACGCGGGTTTCAACCTGCTCGGTCACGTGCTTGCGACTCTGGACGGCACGACGTGGGAACAACAGGTACGGGACCACGTCACGCTGCCGCTGAAACTCGACGGCGTCGCCGTGACGAGTGACGAGGCGGTGTTCTTCCGCAACAGCGTCGGACACACCGTGGTGGCGGACGAAACCCATGTCGTGGTCCCGGTCCAGCAGCCATCGCGCTCGTGCTCACCGACCGGAGCCAAAATCCGGATGTCCTGCCAGGCCGTGCTGTCCTTCTGCGCGGCCTATCTGCGGCCCGACCCCGGTGACGCCGCCTCTCGCTTCCTCAGCGCGGAGTCACGGGCGGCGATGACCCGCCCCGAGGTGGCGGTGCCGGGGTCCACGATGGCAGACCACTGGAGTCTCGGCTGGGCACTGTGGGACTGCGGCAGCACCCGCGCGTTCGGCCACGACGGAGAGTACAGCGGGCAATCCCTCTTCGTGCGCAACCTGCCCGACCACGG
Organism: Streptomyces sp. URMC 129; assembly: GCF_051386415.1. NCBI lineage: Bacteria > Bacillati > Actinomycetota > Actinomycetes > Kitasatosporales > Streptomycetaceae > Streptomyces > Streptomyces sp. URMC 129. Next base: position 51,685 of record NZ_JBPQTQ010000010.1, on the reverse strand, counting down.
CCTGTCAGTGGTGCTCGCGGTCAATGGCGGCCGGGACCGCGCGATGTACGAGGATACCGTGCCCGGGCTGGTCGAGGAGGTGTGCGGCGTACGGATGCCTCGTGCCCCGGAACCGCCGGAACCGCCCGCGCGGTTGCCGGCCACGAAGGCACGGCGCTACGCCGGGACCTACCGGGGCCCGCACGGTACCTTCAGGGTTTCCCCGGCGCCCGAGCGCCTCGGTCTCGACATCCGCGTCACGAGCCCGCGGGAGGCCCGGCGGCCCCCGGGTGCGGCACGGCCGGAGCGGTATGTGTGGCTCCGGGAGGACACCTTCGTGGCCGAGGGCAAGGGGCACGGCCCCTATCGCACGCTGAGCTTCGTCGGAGATGCGGGCGAGCCCGCCCGCTACCTGCACAACAGCCGAGCCCATGCCCGCCAGGATGACGACCCGGCCGGGTGAGGCTTGCCGACCGCCGCGCCCGGGTCGGTGCATACCGGGCCGGGCAGCCAGTAGCCCTGGTGCGGGGGCATGGGCCCTCAGGACGTGAGGGCGGCAGAGGGGCTCAGGCGATGATCACCGTGCAAAATGGCTTGCTGTAGCTCTCTGAGTGCCCGCCCCGGTTCCACGCCCAATTCCTCCCTGAGTGTGGTGCGCGCCACGTGATATGCCTTCAGCGCGTCCGCCTGGCGCTCCGAGCGGTACAGCGCGATCATCAGCTGGCGGTGGAACGCCTCGCACAACGGGTGCTCGGAGGTGAGCGAGTAGAGCCTGCCGACGAGTTCCCGGTGCAGACCCAGCCCCAGCTGGGCATCGGCCATCAGCTCCAGGCCTTCCAGGCGAGCCTCGGCCATCCTGGTGATGAAACCGCTGGTGATCGGCCCGCTGCCGTGGCCACCGAGTGCCGGGCCGCGCCACAGGCCGAGCGCCTTGTCGAGACATTGCGCCGCGGCTGCGAATCTGCTGTCCCTCACGTGCCCGCGACCCCGTTCGACGAGCTGCAGGAACTCGGCGAAGTCCACCTCATCGTCCCCCACTCGCAAGGTGTACCCGGACGGACTGGTGGCCACCGGGCTCTCGGGCCGATCCTGCGACAGGAGGAACTTCCGCAGCCGGGAGATGTACACATGGAGGCCGGCGGACGCGCGGCCGGGCGGGCGGACTCCCCAGATCTCCATCGTGAGCTGCTCCGGGGTGACGATCTCGGGTGAACGGATGAGAAGCGTGGCGAGAACCGTCTCGAACTTCTTGCCGGCGGCCGTCCTGCACGATTCTCTGTCAACGACCCGAAGGGTCCCCAGTATTTCGTATCGCACGATGCGGGCTCCTTGATGAGAACACAGATAAATAGGGTTCCTCGACCGCCGTTGCGCTCGACGAGGGTAGAGGCGTAGTCGTCCGTCCGAGGATAAGCGGACGCCGGCCTTGACGGCGTCATATTTCTTCGGCAGGGAAAGTCGCACACGATTTGGTTGATTCAGTCCGATCGGTATCTCCACCGGAGATCCTGCGATCCGGAGCCTGGTCGTCACGCGACTCGCGCCCAGGGCGCGGGAGTAAGGTCATCGCGGTCCCGTCGGAGCGCGGGTCCGCGGCGGCGGAAAAGCCGTCGGGCCGACGCCGCACAATCTGGCCGTGCCCCACCGCGTCGTCGTTGCGCCGTACAACTCGAAAGCCCGCACTGCCAAGGGCGTCCACCGCGTCCGCGGGAACCTCTTGCTCGGCGACAATCATCCCGGTCAGGCATCCTGGGGCCCGTCCGGTGACGGCCCACCGCGGGCGGTCAAGGACATCGGCCGCGCCCATCCCAGCTTTGAGGTGCGCGGCGAACTGTGCGTGAATCTGGGGCTGTGCGGGCCCGCCCATGGTTCCGTGGGCGCCCGCGATATCGCCGTCACGGCGAGTGATGACCGGCAGGAGCGTATGCGCCGGACGTTTTCCTCCTCGCAGGTAATTGGGTGATGTCGGATCGAGGGAAAAGGCGGATCCGCGATTGTGCGCAATAATTCCCGTCACAGGATCGAGCAGCCCCGAACCGAAGCTCTGGAAAAGACTCTGTATCAGAGAGACGGCATATCCTTCGCCGTCCGCCGAGACCACTGCCGCAGTGTCCCCGGTGGAGCGGGGAGCCGAAGCGATACGCGGCCCAAGTTGCGAAGCGTCACGGAGAAGTTCCGCGATGCGCTCGTCGCTCAGTAGGTACTCGATGTCAACGGGGGCGTCACGGGGGTCCGCAAGGTAGGTAGCACGATCATCCGCAGTCGCCTGGAACACGCGTGCACACATTTTCGCGGCGGAGCCGAGGGGGTCGAGGTCCGCAGCGAGGACGTCAAACGCACCAAGGATTTGCAACAAGTGCACCCCCTGGGAATTCGGGGGAGCGGTGAGGTACTCCTCCCCACCGAAGACCCTCCCGATCGGCGCCGTGATCTCTGTCTCGTGCCGAGTCAGATCCCCGGTGCTCAACGCAGCGCCGTGCCCGCGCAGGAAGGCGACGAAAGCCGTTCCGACATCACCGCTGTACAGGGAGGAGGCATGTGTCTCCGCGACGGAGGCAAGCGTTCGTGCGAGCGCCGGCTGCGCCAGAACGGAGTTGACTGGCAGTGGCACCCCGTCGGGATAGAACACCGCCCGCATGCCGGGATCCAGCCCGAGGACTTCCTGTCCGTGGGAGAGCGCACGAGCCAAACCCGGCGACACGGGAACCCCCTCTGTGGCACACGCGACCGCGAAGTCGAACAGGCGCGGGAAGGGGAGACGGCCCGCGAGCCGGGACAAGGTGGCCCAGCCAGCGGCAGCTCCCGGTACCGTCACCGTGTCCGGCCCTCTGGTTGGCATGGCCCCCACGGTTGCCCAATCGCCGGGGACGACCGCCGCGGGCGCCGCTCCAGTGGCGTTGACCGTCAGAACCCGCCCGTCGGGTACAGCCACGAGTGCCATCAAGTCACCGCCGACGCCACACTGATGGGGATAGACGACCGACAGAGTGATCGCGGCGGCCACCGCGGCGTCCACCGCGTTTCCCCCTTGCTCCACGACACTTCTCCCTGCGTGTGTGGCCAGTTGATGAGGGCTTGCCAGCCCCATGCCGGGTCGCCCAAGAGGGCACTGCGCCGAGCTCATCAGGAGACCATCCCTTCGGCTGTCCTCACGGGTGGAGTTGTGACCTCTCGGGCTCGGTGGGTGCGCGACGTGCCGCGCAAGCCGCGCGGCGGCCACGGTGAGCTGTACCGGCCTCGCTGGGCCGGGGCCGTCCGATCGGCTCCCGAGGCATGCCCAGCAGAGCAGGGGTCAATGAGTTCCCGGTAGAGGTCCGCGCCACCGAGCAGGTATCTGGCGCACGGCACAGAGGTGTCCCCCTCGTGTTCACCGGATGGGACCGGGCGACCGGGACACGCGAAGGGACGGTCACGGACACCCCCGGCGCCCCGGTGGTCCGGCGGGAGTTCGTACACTCTGCGGAGGGCATCGCCCCGACCCTGGGCGGACCGGCCAGGGAAGGCAGTACCCCGGCAGATCCGCCGGGGGCCATCGAGGCCACGCGCGCCCTGGTCGCGGACCGGCCGTCGGCCGCCGGACACCCGGTCATACTCGAGTACCCCAGCGCCTTCGGTGAGATGCGCCCGGGCCGGGCCGCCTGCAAGACCAAGGCGGATACCGCGGACAAGCCCGAGCTCGCCGGCTGTCTGCGTACCGACGGCTACCTCTGGCCCCGGTTGGCCCCCGTCGAGCGGGTCACCCTGGAGCCGCAGGTCCGCACCCGGCAGCGAGCCGATCATGTTGCGGTCCGCGTCGCCGCGACCAGCGAACCCGCCGTGCTCGTGGAGGCATGCCGGCTCGATGGGCAAGCCGTTCTCGCCGGCCTCGACAGTGACATCGCCCTGGCCTCCGTGGAGCCCTACCGCTCCCCGGCCCCTGCCTCCAAAGTCACTGCGGGGCGACGGGAAGCCCGGGGCAGGCACCACGGCTACTCCGGCAGGAGAGCGCGCGATGTCCGGGGAAGGCATTTGTGCTTCACGCTGAGGGCGACCCTGTGCCCCAGCGAGGCCCTCACCGAACAGCTCGACCGCGTGCAGGTCGACCGCGTGCAGGTCGAGCGGGTGCAGGTCGAGCGGGTGCAGGGCACCCGGGCCACGATCCGGCCCCTTGCCCAGGCCATCGGGGGAGTGGCCGCAATGTACCCCTATGCGTGGCCGTTCGCGGCCCCGCCCAGCAACGGGAAGGTCAACCTCGGCCGGATCATCGCCGAACTCGGGCCAGCCCTGAAACGCTCCTGGAGCGGTGGGCTCGCCAAGACCGGCGTGGTTCCTGTGGCCCGGCAACACGGCGGCGCAGTGACCTTCTGGCAGGCGGCGGATGGCCGCCCCCGCCTCGCCCTTGTCGGCCACGCTGCCAACAGCCAGCACACCGGGATCTCGGCCGCAGGCATCTGCAAGGGCATTCGCGGGGGCAAGCCCCACACAGCCCTGATCCTCGCGCGCTCCTGGCCGCGGGTAACGTGTACCTGTTGGTACATGGCAACCCGCTGCCGCCCCGACACCTGCTGCGCCGGCAACAAGGTCAACCAGGGCTCGCCGGTGACTCCTGCGGCGGAGAGGCTGACTCAGGGTCTTCACAGCGCGTCCACCTGTCGCATCGGTAACCGCGGACCGTTCATGCCAGGCCTCCTGCAACTCATCGCCCACGGGTTCGCCTCCTCGCTTCCTCCTCGGCCGCCGCCCGCAGTGAGCCGCGCGGGAAGAGCGGCCACCCTGTTCACTGCGGGCTCGCCGAACGATTTCGCATGTGGACGAAGGTGCCGCTCAGCTCGCCGCTGATCCCTCTCCGCCGTCCATGGCCTCGACAAGACTCCGGGGACGCATGTCCGTCCAGTTCGCCTCGATGAACTTGAGGCAGTCTTCGCGGCTGCTCTCGCCGTGGGCAATGGTCCAGCCGTCCGGCACCGGGATTGACACCGGCCAGAGCGAATGCTGATTCTCATCGTTCACCAGGACCACGTACTGTGCTTCCGGGTCCTCGAAGGGGTTCGTCACGTCCATGTCTTTGCTCCTATTTTTCTGACTGATAGCAACCGATACGTAATTCGCAGGTATGCCTGCCGCTTCCGTCCCGAACCCAGAGGTTCTTCGAGTCGGGCAGCATCTCGACCACCTTTGCCGGTGTTGTGGCCCGCTGCCAGAACCTGGTGAAGAGCTCCACGAGCACCGGGATGCGAAAATCCACGAACACGGGTTTGGGCTCTGCGGCGAACTTGACATACACCTCGTCCGGCAGCCCGAATTCCTGCTGTGCCCAGCGGCCCAGGCGCTGATTCTCGGCCGTCATAGCCCGCCATCGGGCCCTCGGCGGAGGCGGCAGCCACCAGGTCTCCCGGTGCACCACCGTGCGCCCCACCGTGAGCCGTGGCAGGTGGTTCACATGCTCCGGTACGCGTCGTAGACCGTCATCGGGGCCGAGGCTGCGGGCCCCGGTGAAGATCGTGAAGAGGGTCTCGACCTCGTCGCCCCACGACCGCAGCGGGGGTCTCGTCAGCGAGATGCGGCCGAGCGGCTCCGCATGCAGATGCAGACGGTCGCCCGTATGCTGCACAGTCAGGTCCCGGGCGCGAGCGAACTGGCCCGGGGGGCGTGGGCTGCGGCCGGCGAACTCCACCTCAGGCAGAGCCGGAGCCCGCGCGATCGTCTTTCGCCAGTGCCACATCACCGGATCGCAGATGGTTGTGTCGCTCAGCCCTGAAATGATGTCGGCGATCTCGCTCGTCAACGCGTCCGCGTTCGGGTGAAGATCGGTCCACAACCCTTGCAGCAGTTGGTCGTGCAGCCCGTGCACCTCGCCGATTACCGACAGGAAGTCGCCCCGGTTCAGGGCGTCCTGGTCCGCCGCTCCCAGGAGGATGTCGGCACCCGCCACACACCAGGTGTCGAAGGTGACGGCCCCAGCTCGCTCCCGCCCCCAGGCTAGATCGAGATTCACGCTCCTGCGGTCCGAGTTCTGATGGAGTACGTCGCTGATGGCGCACGGTCCTGACTCCAGAATCCGTCCGTCCAGGGCGCGCAGTTGCGCCCCGAAGGCGTGGCCGTCCCGTGACCACGCCAGCAGCACCTCGTCCAGGGGGACGGACCGGTCGCGACCGAAAAGATCCAGGAACCAGCGGTCGACTTCGGCGGCGCGCGCCCGGCGCCGGGCCAGGGGCAGTTCGAACAGGAGGTTGAGAGCGATCTGTAGCTCGTCCTCAAGGTAGTCCCGGACGGGGCCACCGATGTCGAAGCGCTTCCACGGGTGCAGGCAGTCCTCAAGCACGATGGCCCGGTCCGTGTAGTGGCCGCCCGCTCCCCTGGCCGAGGCGGCACCGGTGATCTCCTCGAAGCGCGTGCGGGTGGCGTCCAGGGCGGCCCGGCGTTCACGCAGCCCTTCCGCGCGCCGGAACCGCTCACGAAGTCCGTCGAGTTCGTCGCATCTACGCGTCCACCGCATGCGCGCCTCGCCGGGCAAGGTGGCGACGAAGGCCCGCACGTGGTCCATCGGTTCCAGCACCCCGACGGGAATATCCAGCCCGAAACGGACGAGCCCGTGGGCCTCCAGATCTCGAAGCAGCTCGGTAGCCTCTGCCACGGTGATCCCGAGCGTGTCGGCACATTCCTGCACGGTGCGGTTGCCATCCACCAGCTTGAAGAGCAGGGACTGGGGCGAGCCCGCTGCCGGTGGCGGCATGTCGCTCACTTGGATCGGATGATCGACGAAGTGCACACCGCGCAGCAGACCTTCCCGCTCGACGAGGTTGGGGGGGCGTACCGGAGCCAGGAAGGGCATCACGTCTGGGTCGGCGGCCATCCGATCGGCAACAAGCTCTGCGGCCCAGTGGCTCCAGAACACCGCGCGGCGTGCTGCGGCTCCTTCCTCCCCCTGTTCCAGGACGACGGCGCTGTCGTCGGTGAGACGGGCCCAGAAGACGGGGCCGAAAAAGCTGGTGCTCTCGTTCTTGGCGCAGAACCGCTGCAAGTACATTGCCGCCAGCAGAGCCTTACGGCGGTCGTCGGAGCGGAAGCGCGCCGGATCGGGGTTCTTGGCCAGCCAACGGTCGAGTTGCTCGAACGCGTCGGGGCTGGACAGCATCACCGCCTCGAGGAAGCGGTCGTCGCGGCACACCTCCAGCAAGGCCCGCGCACTCTCGGTGATGTCCTGGGCGCGCAGGGGTTCCAGGCATTCGAAGGGAAAACCGGTGGTCTTGATCAGCACGTCCTTCGCGATGATCCAGGAACGGGCCGCCTTCGCCTCGGCTGTCTCCGTGCCGATGGGTGCCGTCACTTCACGTCCCGGTACAGGAAATCTTTCCAGACCTGCATCATGTAGGTCATCGCGGCCTTCTCCGTGTCATTGAGATCCGGGTGCCACACGTCGAAGAGCAAGACTGCCCTGATGCCCTCGCTCTTGTTCCACACCTCGTGGTCGAAGGAGTCGTCGAAGGTGAATGCCACGCCTTCCGCCCAGTCCCGGGTCTCCTCGTGGACCCGCATGGCGCAGTCTTTGGGAACGACCAGGCCGAGATGGCAGCGGACACGGACATTGATGAACCCGCAATGGGGCGCTACACGCGTACCCGGGTCCATCACGGAGAAGTAGGACATCCCGGCGGAGTCGGCCCCGGGAATACCGGACAGCACCGCGCTGGTGCGAGGACAGGAGTCCATGTTCTTCTGGTTGACCTGGCCCAGGAGATGGAAGTAATAGGCGCTCCATCGTCCGCTCCGGGCGAGGTTGTGCGAGTTGGGATGCTGCATGATTCCATCTGCGTTCGGGCCGGCTGCTCCCCATGCCCTGAGGAATTCTCCCCTGATTTCCGGGTACGCCTGCTCCAGTCCGGGGATCCACGGGAAGCGGCTCTTGTCCCACCAGGGGGAGGCCTCCAGCCCGGGGCACAGGATCTCGGGGCGTTGCGGGCCGGTCTCGATGGAGGGCGTGCGGCTCTCTCCCTCGTCCATGCCCTCGAATATTCTGGTCAGCTGTGACCGGTCGGCACCGGTGCGGTCGATCCAGCTCTCCAGATACGGCCGACTGTCCTTAACCCAAGCGGTCATGGTCTGTCTCCTCCGTTGACGATGAGTTCTCGGTACATCTGCGCGGGCGCAGCGTCCTGTCATAGCCGGTGGCGATCTCCAGACGTTTGCCGAGCTCCTCCAGTGCGTTGCGCGTGGTGTCGGCGAGTCGGACGCCGTGTTTTGTCTGCCTCTGCCTAGCGGCGGCTTCCGGAGCGCCGGGTACCCGGATGTAACTCGCGTCGCCCGCGGCGCGGAGCACCGCAGAGGCGGTCTGGGCGACCTGGTGGGTGTAAAGGGCGCCGTCACCGAGGGCTGCGGGGTCGATGGCGATCACTGCGGCGCCCCCTGCGCGACCCCGGGGGTCGGCCGAGGTGGGTAGCTGACTTCCCGCCAGAGTGGGATCCGGGTCGCCGATCATGGCGAGGGAGCCGATCAGGGCCGCGGCCAACCCCAGACCGAACCCCTTGTGCCCCGCGGTGTGGCCGCCCAGCGGGAGGAGTCCGCCACCATTGAAGTAGTCCTCCGGATCCTGGCCGTCCCGGGCGTCCGCGTCGACGATGCATCCCGGAGGCAGGGACTGTCCATTCTCCCTGGCGACGGTGATCTTCCCTTCGGCTAGCATCGTGGTGGAGACATCGACCACGACGGGCGCCCTCTGTTTGGCCGGTATTCCGATGGCCCAGGGGTTGGCGGCCAGAAAGCGGGTCGAGGTCCCGGGGAGCACCGCGGCCCCCACGGAGTGTCCCGCGGCTCCGACCAGCACGATCGCCACCAGACCGCGTTGCGCCAGATACTCGGCGTAGGTTCCGAGCCGTCCGGTGTGGCCCGAGTGCCGGATGGCGGCGATCGCCACCCCCTGCCGCTCGGCCCCTGCTGCCGCCCACTGACAGGCCACCATGGTGGAGAAGTGGCCGAAACCCCGAGCTGCGTCGAAGAGCGCGGCGCCCGGTCCGTCCCGCAAGAGTTGAGGGCGCGCCTCAGGTGCGAGGTCACCTCGTTCCCACTCGTCGACGTATTGTGTCAGGCGCATGACGCCATGTGAGGGATGCCCGGCCAGGTCGGCGTCGACAAGGTGGTCCGCCACCTCCGCAGCCACGTCGGCATCGGCACCCATATGGCGGCACACCGCCATGCTGAAGCCCCGCAGAATGTCGGGTGCGACCGGCTTGCCGATGGGCAGGTACATCGATAGGACCTCCTCAGTCCACTGCTCACCCGAGGTACGACTTCCATAGCGTCATGAGGAAACCCAGAGCGTGGCATTCATCCGCACTCAGCTCCGGATGCCAGGTGTCGAGCAGTAGTACGGCGCGCCAGCTGTCCGCGTCGTTGCGTACCGCGTGCTCGAAGGAATCGTCGAAGACCAGTACCTTGCCCTCCTCCCAGCTCCGGGTTTCTGTGCCCACCCGCATGGCGCAGTCCGGCGGTATGACCAGGCCGAGATGTGCGCGAATGCGCGTGTTCGTGAAGCCGCAGTGCGGCTTGACCTCGGTGCCCGGCGCCATCCGGGAGAAGTACGCCATGCCTGCCGACGCGATGCCCGGCACTTGCTGAAGAGTCCGCGATGTGGCCCGGCACTGGGCGTGGTGCTCCTCATAGCGCCGCCCCAGGTTGAAGAAGTGGTACGTCGTCCACTGACCGCTCGCCGCCAGCGTCCCGGATTCCGGGTGTGCCGACATGGCTCCGGACTGTTCGAGCAGTTCACGCCGGATATCCGGGTAGTCCCGCTCCAGCAACCTCACCCACGGAAAGCGGCCGGGGTCATGCCACGGCCGCGCCTCCAGGCCGGGACACAGGAAGGCCGGATCCTGCAGGGGAGCACCGCGGCCACTGGCGCCCTCCAGGCCATCGAAGATTCGCTCCAGTGCGGATCGGTCGATACCGCTGTCGTCGGACCACCGCATGAGCGCGTCCACACTCTTGGCACGCTGCTCCTCGTTCATCGAAACTCCCCTCCCGTAACACGGCCTGGCCCGAGTCGACTTGGGTGGGCACCCAGCCGGACCATCAGAACCTACAGGCGCCTTCAGAAAGATTTCTCTACTAGGTCCGGAGGTGATGCCGGGACTGCCTTGTTGCTTTCCGCGCCGCCGTCTCCCGCAATACCGCCTCGGCCAGCACATCGGTGGTGTCCACGGTTGGCAGGAGTAAACTGCCGCCCGGATTGATCACAGGTAGCTCGGTACAGCCGAGCACTACGGAGTCCACGCCGGAACGCGGCGCGATGTCATTGATCCACTGTGCGAACTTCTGTCGACAGACCGCGGGATCGGCTCCGCTTTTGACCGCCTCGATGAATCCGTTCACCTCGTGTTGCTCCGAGACAGATGGATAACGCGCGCGGATGCCATCTTCCAGATGCGGCTTGAACAGGCCGAGTCCGACGGTCGATTCCGTGGCCAGGATGAGCGGGTGCCGGTACTGCCGCTCGCGTAGCCGTCGCCCTGTCTCTTCGAGCAGGTTGAAGACGGGCACGCCCCCGGCCGCCGCGGCGATCTCTTCCCGATAGGCGTGGGTTGTCGCGGACGGGATCACTATGCTCTCCGCGCCGGCCGCAACCAGCCGACGGGCCACCTCCACGAGAACGGGGAGCGGGCTGGGCCCCGTTCCGGCCAGGTGGGCGATCCTGCTCGGCACCCGTTCCGCGATGAGGATGACAGTGGGATAGTCCTCGTCCCGGTCGGCCCCGCTCAGCTGTAACAGCCTCTGGTAGAAGTGGGCGGCGGCAAGCGGGCCGACCCCACCCACCACTCCTATGGCGCCGGTCACGGGAGTACCTCCAGAAGACGCTGGGCCAAGACCTGCACGTGCGGCGCTTCCATAACGTCGTGGTGGTTGCCCGGTACAGCGATCGTGTGCACCGCACCTTTGGTTCGTCGCGCCCAACTCTGTGGGCGCACCTGAGGGTTCGGCAGAGTGGGGTGCAGGTCCGCCGTGCGGAACAGATGGATGTCGGTCTCGATCCGGCGCGTGGTCCGATAGTTGTCCGCGATCCTGCCGTTGGTGGTGAAGACATCTACCATGCGCCGGATGGCGCGCGCGTCGGCGTGCCGTGCGACGCGGTGCTCGGACAGCAGCAGATGGCTCAGTCGCTCCTTTGCCTCTTCCACGCCCCCCTCACCGTGCAGCGCGTCGGTGTCTATGCCGTGCAGGATGCCGATCCTGTCCAACTCGCCGATCTCCGCGTACCAGCCATCGATGTCGTCCTCGCCGAATGCCCGCGCGTCGATGACTCCGAGAAAGGACACCCGCTCGCCCGCCGCCTCGAACAGCGCGGCCATCTCGTGCACCACATTCCCGCCGAAGGACCAGCCCGCCAGCAGATAGGGGCCGTGCGGCCAGACCTCGGTGATCGCGTCGACGTAGCGGCGAGCCATCTCGGGGATTCCGGTGAGGGGGGCGGCGTCGCTGTTGTAGCCAACCGCCTCCAGGCCGTACACGGGCCGGGCATCGCCGAGTTCCCGCACCAGCGTGACGTACGAGGACACTCCTCCTGACTGGGGATGGACCAGGAACAGAGGTGGGGACGAGGCGGTGCTGCGGTTCATCTCGAAGAGCAGACGCTCGGACCGCACACCGCTTCGGGCCAACTCCTCCGCCAACTGTTCCACGGTTCTGGCGATGAAGACCGTGCTGAGCGGCACGTCGACACCTGTCTGGGCGTGGACCCGCTGGATCATTTCAACGGCCTTCAGGGAATGGCCACCGATGTGGAAGAAGTCCTCCCGCACACCGATCGGGCTCCGGTCCAGCAACTCCTCCCAGATGCCCATCAGTTGCAACTCCAGACGGTCTCGCGGGGGCACGTGCTCGCCCTCCGGTTCACGCCGCGGCTCGGGCAGCGCAACGTGATCCACCTTGCCGTGCGGCGTCCTGGGGAGCGCGTCGAGCACCACGTATCGCGACGGCTGCAGTTGCGGAGGGAGCGTCGCACCGAGCCGGCCGCGCATCGCCCCGATGTCCACCGGTCTGCCGCCTGCCTCCACATAGGCGACCAGTTCCGCCTCACCGCCAGGGGCCCTTCTGGCGACGACCGCCGCACTCCTCACGCCGGGCTCGGCGCACAGCGCCGCCTCTACTTCGCCCGGCTCCACCCGGACGCCACGAATCTTGATCTGCCGGTCGGTTCTGCCGTGGAATACCAGCTGACCCTGGGCGTTCCATCTCGCCAGGTCGCCGGTACGGAACATGAGGCCGCCAGCAGGTCCATGTGGGTTGGCCACGAAGCGTTCGGCGGTCAACGCCGGGGATCCGTGGTAGCCGCGCGCCAGTCCCGCCCCCGTCAGATAGACCTCGCCGACGGCCCCCGTCGGCAGCGGCTGGAGTTGCGGATTGAGGACCAGGCAAGCCGTCCCCGGGATCGGCCTGCCGATCGGCAGCGGTCCGGCGACCGGCTCCTCTGCCGTGATGCGATACCAGGTGGACGTCATGGTGCACTCGGTCGGGCCGTACTGATTGACGACGACGACATCGGAGCCCAGGGTCCGAGCACGGCTGACGTGATCGGAGGTCAGTGCCTCACCACTGGTCAGCACGAGGCGTACATTCAGATCTCCGGCCTGACCGGCCTCGTCATCCGGTTGCACCGCACTCAGCGCGGTCAGCAGGGAAGGCACGACCGACAGCAGCACGTTCACGCCCCGGCGGCTCATCTCTTTCCGGATCGAGCGGGGGTCCCGGGCACCGGACTCCTCGGACATCACCACGTGGGAGCCGCATACCAGCGGACCGACGATGTCCCGGACGGACGCGTCGAAGGACAGGGCCGCCAGCTGCATGACCGTGTCGCCGGGCCCGAGCCCGTGAGACGTGCGCAGGTATTCGAGGTAGTTGACCACTGCCCGGTGGGCTGTCACCACTCCCTTGGGAATCCCGGTGGATCCAGAGGTGTAGGTGATGTAGGCAGCGTCGTCCGGCCGGTGGGTCGTTGGCACGGGGTCGTCCGGGTAGTCGTGTAATTGTTCCTCCATCGCCTCGAGCAGCAGCGTGCTGCGAAACGTGGGGAGGCCGGGCAATGCGGCATGGCGGCCGTCGGTGAGCAGGATCTCCGCCGCACTCTCGCGCAGCACCAGGGCATTGCGGCCGACGGGCGCACCACTGTCCAACGGTACGCACGGGGCTCCGGAAGCCAGGACGGCCAGCAGCGCCACGACCGTGTCCACCGAACGATCGGCGAGCAGGCCGACGGGGCGTTGCTGACCTGCGCCGTGGGCGAGCAGCCACCTGGCCAGGCGGTTGACCCTGGCGTCGAGCTCCGCGTAGCTGATGCTCCGGGAGCCACAGGTGACGGCGGTCGCCTCGGGGGTCCTGCGCGCCTGGCCCCTCACCAGGTCGTACGCACGACGCTCGTCCGTGGCAGGCGTGGGGGTCAGCCGTGCCACGTCGTGCGCGTCGGGCGCGGGCAGCAGCGCCACGTCGCACCCAGGATCGGCGACCGCTGCCGCGAGGGAGCCGAGGAAGAGACGTACGAGGTGCTCCATCGACTCGCGCCGATAGAGATCTGTGGCATACGTGACTGTCCCCGTCATGTACTGGTCCGACTCCACGACCTCCACGCTCAGGTCGAACTTCGCGGACTCCACCGGGATGGGGAAGGGCTCGGCCCGTACGCCGGGCAGATGCAAGTCCGCGAGCTCGTCCGAGCCATGGGCGAACATGATCTGGAAGAGCGGATGCCGGCTCAGCTCCCGCTCGGGCCGCAGTTCCTCCACGAGCCGTTCGAAGGGCACGCTGTGATGTGCCTCCGCCTCGACGACTTCCTGCCGTACCTGGCTCAGCAGATCCACGAACCTCAGCCCGTCCGTGACACGGCCCCGCAGCACCACGGTGTTGACGAAGGGGCCGATGACGTTCTCCAGCTCGGGGTACAGACGGCCCTGGCCTGCCATGGGGGAGCCGAGCACGATGTCCGGGCGCCCGGAGAGCCGGGAGACCACCGTCATGAAGGCGGCCAGGAGCGTGACGTACACCGTGGTGCCGTGCCGCTTGGACACCTCCCGCACTTGTGCCGCGACATCGTGGGGGATGGCGAACTCAAGGGCCAGGCCCCGGCCCGTGAACTCCGCCGGTCTGGGGAGATCGGTGGGCAGTTCGGTCGGTGAGGTGCTACGGAGCCGCTCCTTCCAGAAGGCGAGATCGTCTTCCAGCGCTGCGTCGCGGCTCAGTTCCCAGTGGGCGAAGTCGCCGAACTGCCGGGTGAGCCGGGGCCGTTCGGTGCCGCTGTGCCCGAGCCGGGCCCGGTAGAACCCGCTGAGGTCACGGAACAGGACAGGCAGCGACGAACCGTCGACGACGCTGTGGTGCAGCACGAGTGCCAGGATCTGCTCCTGCGGACGAAGCCGCAGGAGCCGTGCGCGCAGGAGTGGTCCTTCGGTGAGATCGAAAGGCCGGCGGGCCAACTCGGCCGCCCAGGATGCCGAGTCCGTCACCGGGTCCGCAGAGCCGGTGAGGTCCACGGTAGCCAGCCAGGGATTGGCCGACTCGTCCACGACCTGCTGAAGGGCGCCGTCTGCGTGCACGAAGCGGGTGCGCAGAATGTCGTGCCTGGCCACGACGTCCTCCAGCGCCGCACGCAGTGCCCCTTCGTCCAGGCGCCCGCGGAGTCTCAGGACCGGAGCGACGTTGTACGCGGATCCGCCCGACCGGAGCTGTTCGAGGAACCACATGCGTCGCTGCGTGTAGGACGCGGGAGCCGGGGCTCCGCCCGGCCGACGCGGGACAACCGCGGCGCGTTCGGCGTTCTCCAGCGCCGCCGCGAACTCGGCGACCGTAGGAGCCTCGAACAGAGAGCGCACCGTGATCTCCAGGCCGAGCTCGGCGCGCAGGCGCGCCACACTCCGAGCGGCGCGCCGGGAATCCCCGCCGAGGCTGAAGAAGTTGTCGTTGACTCCGATCCGCTCCAGTCCGAGCACTTCCGCCCATACCGCCGCGATGCGCTCTTCTCGCTCGGTCCCGGGGTTTCCGTCCGCGCCCGGAGCCACCGGCGCCGGCCGCTGGGTGAGCGCGGATCGGTCGATCTTGCCGTTCGGGGTGAGCGGCAGCCGGTCGAGCGACACCCAGCCGGTGGGGACCATGTAGGCGGGAAGGCTCTGGGAGACGTGGTCGCGGAGCGCCTGGTGGCCGGGATCGCTCCCGTTGCGCGGAACCGTATAGCCCACCAGGCGCCGACCGGTGCCCGAGCCGTGGGTGCGCACCGCTGCCTGGGCCACGTCGGGATGGGTGCGCAGGCAGCTCTCGATCTCCCCGAGCTCGATCCGGTGACCACCGACCTTCACCTGCTCGTCGTTGCGTCCGACGAATTCGAGCCGGTCTTCCACGAGTCGGCGTACGAGGTCTCCGGTGCGGTACATGCGTGCGCCGGGCTCGCCAAAAGGATCGGGCACGAAACGTCCGGCCGTCAGCGCCGCCTGACCCAGGTAACCGTGGGCGACACCGGAGCCGGCAAGGTACAGTTCGCCGGTCGCCCCGACCGGGACCGGCCGCATCCTCCTGTCCAGGACGTAGGCACTGGTGCGGCTGAGGGGCCTGCCGATGGAGACCGCGGTGGTGGACCCGGCCATGGACGCGCCACTGTGACCGGTGAGCTCTTCCGCGGTCGACCAGATGCTTGTTTCGGTCGGTCCGTAGACGTTCCACAGCACGCTCACCCGGCGCCGGAGGCTGACGGCCAGTGGCTCGGGCAGCGTTTCTCCTCCGCACAGGACCCGCACGTCGGCGCCGGGCCAGCCGGTCTCGATGAGGAGCGACCACCCCGTGGGAGTGGCCTGCAGTACGGTGATGCCGGCCGAGTCGACGACCTCCGTCAGCAGTTGCCCGTCCTGAGCGACCTCGCGTGCCAGAACGTGCACCGTGCTTCCCGCAGTGAGCGGGACGAGCAGTTCCAGGACGGAGATGTCGAAGGACACGGTGGTGAGCGCGCCGACGACGTCGTTGGGGCCCAGCCTCAGCCGTTCCTTCATGTCCTGGGCGAAGTTGACGACACCGCGGTGGGGCACCATGACTCCCTTGGGGTGTCCCGTGGAGCCAGAGGTGTGGATCACGTAGGCGAGCTGTTCCGGGGTGCCCGTCGCCGGGGTGTCGGATACGGCCTCGGCGATGGCTGCGGCATCGCGGTCGAGGTCGACGACGTCGACATGGGTCGGCATGGGAGTCCCGCCCAGGAGGGCGCCTCTGCTGACAAGCTGGCGGATGGCGCGGTTTGACAGCAGGGAATTCACCCGCTGCCGGGGGAACGACGGATCGATGGGGACGTACGCTCCCCCTGCCCGCATGACGGCCAGCAGGGAGACCACCAGGTCGGCTGAGCGCTCCAGGTGTACGCCGACAAGGTCGCCGGTGCGCAGACCGCGTCGCCGCAGCCAGGCGGCCAGCCGTGCCGAGCGATCTGCCAGTTCCCTGTAGGACAGCGTCCGGTTGCCGCAGCGGACCGCCGGGGCATCCGGCGTCGCTTCGGCTTGGTCCAGGATGAGGTGGTGCAGGCACTGTTCCACGGGCGGAAGCTGTTTCCGCTCACCGCGCTGAGACAGTGCCGCGTACTCTTCCTGAGGCCCGAGCATGTCCAGCTCGGAGAGCCGACGGCTCGGTTCGGACGCGATGCTGAGCAGCAGGCGCTGATAGTGCTCGACCAGGCGCTCCGCCGTATCGCGGTTGAACAGGTCGGTGGCGAAGATCGCCTGTCCGGACAGGCCGTCTGCCTGTTCGGACAGGGCGAAGGTGAGGTCGAACTTGGCGGAGTGGGTGTTGGGTGCCACCGAGGTGACCGTGGCGTTCGCGAGCTGGTAGTCCTGTTGCCCGACGGTCAGCTGGAACATGATCTGGAAGAGCGGGTTCTGGCTGAGGTTGCGCTCCGGGCGCAGGTCCTCCACCAGCTTCTCGAAGGGTACGTCTTGGTGGGAGTACGCAGCGACCACGGTCTTACGTGTTCGCTCGACGAGCTCTTCGAACGTGGGGTCTCCCGACAGGTCGGTACGCAGCACCAGGGTGTTTGCCAGGAGTCCGATCAAGGATTCCAGCTCAGCGTGGGTCCGCCCGGCGACCGGGGTGCCCACCGTGATGTCTTCATGTCCCGCGTGACGGGCAAGGAGCGCCTGGAAGGCGGCGAGCAGGGTGACGAACAGGGTGGCTCCCCGGCTGCGACCGATCTCGGTCAGTTCGCCGGTGGTGGTGGCCGGGACGGTGAAGGAGACGGCGTCGCCGTGTCCGGACCAGCGACGGGGACGGCGACGGTCGGTGGGGAGGTTCAGGGGCCTCAGATTCTCCAGCTGTTCGCGCCAGTAACCCATCTGGCCTTCCATGCTGTCGCCCACCAATTGCTCTCGCTGCCAGTGCGCGAAGTCGCTGTACTGCGCGGCGGTCTCGGCGAAGGCGGGCTGTTCGCCCAGGCGAAGGGCTTCGTACCCTTGGGCGATCTCGGCCCACAGGAGCGGCAGCGACCAGCCGTCCGCAGCGATGTGGTGGATGCTGAGCACCACGAGGTGTTCCTGTGCGGACTTCCGGATCGCATCGATGCGGATCATCGGGGCCCTGCTCAGATCGAATGGTTCCTGAGCGGCGGCGCGGACGGCGTCCTTGGCCTGCTCTTCGCGTTCGGCGGCCGGCACCTTGCTGAGGTCGGTCATTCTCAGGGGCGCCTCGGTCACCTCGCTCACCACAGGCACCGGAAGTCCATCGCGCTCTATGAACACGGTACGGAGTACCTGGTGGCGCTCGACCACCTTGGTCACGGCTCGCTGGAACAGCTCCGCGTCGAAAACTCCCTCAATCCGCAAGATCACGGGGATGACGTACAGGGAACGGTCGTCCAGCAGGCGGTCCAACAGCCACAGGCGCTCCTGGGCCGACGAGGCGACCAGCTCCCCCTGGGCCAGGGGGCGACGCGGCACCGCGTCCGAAGCGCCGTCGCGCAACCGGACCCGGGCAGCGCGGATGCGCTCGGCGATACGGGCACGCTGCTCGTCGGGGATTCTGCCTGTGCCCGCGGTCATGCCGGTTCCCCTTTCGGGTCGCTTGATCGGTACGGCCGGGGCTCGGGCGGCGAGGCACCCAGGCCGGGTTGTGCAGCACCGGACCCGGCCAAGTCCTCCAGCAGCGCGGCCTCTACGGCTTCCGCCAGACCGCGGATGGTGCGGTGCTCGAAGAGCAGGCCCACGGGGAATTCGAAGTCCAAAGCCCTGCGCAGGCGTGAGGTGACGCGCATGGCGAGCAAGGAATGGCCGCCCAGGGCGAAGAAGTCCTCGAACACGCCGAGACGCCGGGGTATGCCGAGCACTGCCGACCAGATGTCCGTGATCAGGTGCTCGGACTCGCTGCTCGGCGGAGTGCTGTCCGCGGGCAGCCCACTGTCGCCCGGGTCGGGCAGGGCCTTCCTGTCCACCTTGCCGCTGGCTGTCATGGGAATGTCGTCGAGGAGGGTGAAGGAGCCGGGCGTCATGGCCGATGGCAGCCGTTCGGATGCGAACTCCCACAATTCCCGTGCGGACGGCGGCTGATCGGTCCCGGCCGTCACCACGTATGCCGCCAGACGCTGATCGTCCGGGGAAGGGGCCCACTTCACCACGACCGCGCGCGACACCAGTGGATGCAGTCGGAGCGTCTGCTCGATCTCTTGCGGCTCGATCCGAATGCCGCGGATCTTCATCTGGTGGTCGTTGCGTCCCAGGAACAGGAGGGTGCCGTCGGGGCGGCGCAACCCTCGGTCGCCGGTGCGGTAGAGACGTTCTCCGGGGGAGAAGGGGCTGGCGACAAATGCCTCGGCGGTCTTCCGCGGGGCGTCCCAGTAGCACCGTGCCAGACCTCGGCCGGCGAGGTAGAGCTCCCCCGGTGTGCCCACGGGTGCCGGTTCCAGCCGGTCGTCCAGTACATAGACCTGATGGTTGTCGATCGGCAGTCCGACGGGGATCTCGGGCCGGTCGGCGTCCTCGACGGTGCAGGTGTGGAGGGTGGAGTCGATGGAGACCTCCGTGACCCCCCACTGGTTGTGCAGGGTGCAGCCTGTGTTCCTCATGCGTTCGTAGAACAGCGCGACGAGGTCAGGGGGAAGTGCCTCCCCGCTGGATATCACGTGCCGCAGAGCTCCCATCGCGTCAGCCGCGTGGGGTGGTAGGTCCTCCAGGAAAAGGGCGAGGATGCTCGGGACGAACTGCACCACGGCGACCTGGTGCTCGACGATCGCCCGCGCGATTGCCTGCGGGTCGCGGTGAAGTCCGGGTCCGAGCAGTGCGACAGTGCCGCCGACCATCAGCGGCCAGAAGATCTCCACCGCGGAGTCGTCGAAGCTGAGCACGGTCTTGTGCAGTACTGACTCACCCGGCTTGAGCTGGTGCTGCCGCTGCATCCATCGCATCCGGCTGACCCAGCCGGCGTGCGTGCTGGCGACTCCCTTGGGAGTACCGGTGGAGCCGGACGTGTAGTAGAGGGACACCAGGTGCTCCGGCAAAACCGGAACGCTGGGCGGTGTCTGTGTGTGGGACATGACGGCACCGATGTCGAGGGGCACCGGCGTGGCCGGGCACGTCCCGGGAAGCCGCTCGCCAAGGGCAGCCGTGGTCAGGCACACCGGCGCTGCGGCATCCGCGAGGATCTGGGTGGCGCGTGCGCTGGGCACATCGGGATCCAGCGGGAGGTAGGCACCGCCGGCCTTGAGCACGGCGAGAAGTCCCACCACAAGTTCGACCGAGCGGTCCGCCCACAGGCCCACCGGCACATCGGGGCCCACCCCGTGGTCGCGCAGCCGGTGAGCAAGCCGGTTGGCCAGGCTGTCCAGCTCGGCATACGTCAGGGAACGCGGGCCGTCGGTCACGGCGGTAGCCCCGGGGGTGCGCCGCGCCTGCTCCTCGAACATGTGATGCAGACAGGAGCCGTCGGTATCCTCCTTGACGGCGGTGTCGTTCCAGCGATGGAGCTGCTCGTGCCGTTCCTCGGCAGTGAGGAGCCGGAGCCCGGAGACTGCGGCGTCCGGCTCGACAACGGCGTGGCCGAGCAGTCGCACGAAGTAGTCAGCGAAACGCTGAACGGTGACCTGGCCGAAGAGATCGCAGCTGTACTCGATCAGACCGGACACGCCGGCCGGTCTGCCGTCCTCACCACGAGCCTCGGTGAACTCGAAAGTCAGGTCGAACTTGGCATAGGTACGGTCGGTGGGGACATCGGTGACCGTCAGTTCCGGCAGCTCCAGTCGGGCGTCCTCGGTGTTGTGCAGGATCAGCATGGTCTGGAACAGCGGATGCCGCGCGAGCGAGCGCGAGGGGTTCAGTTCTTCCACCAGACGTTCGAAGGGGAGCTCCTGGTGGTCGTACGCCTCCAGGTCGACCGATCGAACACGGCTGAGCAGTTCCCGGAAGCTGGGGTCGCCGGACACATCCGTGCGCAGCACGACGGTGTTGACGAAGAACCCGACGAGGTCGTCGAGAGCATCGTCCATGCGCCCCGCGACGGCCGAACCCAGGGGAATGTCGGTGCCTGCGCCCAGCCGGTGCAGCAGGGTGGCCAACGCTGCCTGCAGCACCATGAACACCGTGGTGTTGGATGCGCGGGCCAGGTCGTGGACACCCCGGTGGAGTTCGCCGGTGAGGCGGAAGTGCACCACGCCGCCGGTGTAGCTCGCCAGGGCGGGACGTGGGCGGTCCAGCGGGAGGTTGAGCTCCTCGGGGATGCCTTCGAGCGCCGTCGTCCAATACGTCCGCTGAAGGGACAGCAGACTCTCCGGATCGGCCGCCGAGCCCAGCAGCTCACGCTGCCACAGGGCGAAGTCGGCGTACTGCACCGAGAGGTTGGACCACTGCGGAGGCCGGCCGGATCGGCGGGCTTCGTACGCGGTGCGCAGGTCCCGGTACAGTGGGCTCCGGGACCACCCATCGCCCGCGATGTGATGGATGACGAGGACCAGCGTGTGCGTAGCCGCGCCGCTGGAAAGCAGGTGGGCCCGGAAGGGGATGTCGACGGTCAGGTCGAATCCCTGATCGGTCAACTTGGCCACCGTCGCTTCCACGGCGTCGGCAGCGACGGTGGTGACCGCGAGCAGGCTCGTCGGCGGCGGGAGTACGACCTGATGCGGTTCGCCGTCGCGTTCGGGAAACACCGTGCGCAGACTCTCGTGCCGGCCGACGACGTCCCTCAGAGCCTGGCCCAGCACCTCGGCGTCCAGCGGCCCCGACAGGCGCCAGACGAAGGGTGCGTTGTACGTGGCCCGCTGCGTCTCCAGCCTGTTCAAGAACCACAGCCGCTGCTGGGCAAAGGACAGCGGCAGTACCTCGGGACGCGATCGCGCCTCCAACGCCGGCCGTGCCTGCCGCCCTTGGTGCAGTACCCTGCCCAAACCGGCAACCGTGGGGGTGGCGAACAGAGCCTGCACGCCGATCTCCGCCTGGAATGACGACCGAATACGGCTGATCAGCCTGGTGGCCAGCAGCGAATGTCCGCCCAGGTCGAAGAAGCTGTCATCGATGGTCACCTGCTTTACGCCGAGAACTTCGGAGAACAGCAGGCAGAGTTCCCTTTCCAGGGTGGTGCGCGGCGGCCGTCCCGAAGAGCGCGGCGAGAGGTCGGGAGTCGGTAGCGCCCTGTAGTCCAACTTCCCGTTTGCGGTCAGCGGCAGCTGATCGAGGTAGACCACCAGGCCCGGAACCATGTAGTCGGGGAGAGTGATACGGGTGTGGTCACGCAGTACGGCTTCCTCACGCCGTCCCGCCGCAGGCACGACGTAGGCCACAAGACGCTGGTCACCCGGCTGGAACTCGTGCGCAACTACGGTCACGTGCTCCACATCCGGGTGATCCGCCAGCACCATTTCGATTTCACCCAGTTCGACACGGAAGCCGCGTATCTTCACTTGGTTGTCGACGCGCCCCAGAAACACCAGTTTGCCGTCCGCACGCCAACAACCCAGATCACCCGTGCGGTACATCCGCTCACCCGCAACCCCGAACGGACACGCCACGAAGCGCTCCGCCGTCAGACCCGGACGATCCAGATACCCCCGCGCCAGCTGAACACCGGCGATATACATCTCACCCGGCACGCCCACCGGCACCGGCTGTAGACCCGCATCCAGCACGTACACCCGGGTATTCCACAATGGCTGGCCAATCGGCACGACTCCGGCAGGAGCACCCTCACCGCTCGCAATACGGAACTGGATACACCCTACGGTGGCCTCCGTCGGACCGTACTCGTTGACCACTGTCGTGCCGGGATGAGCCGCCAGCCAGGGAGCAAGGGTCTGTCCGGTGAGCTGTTCACCGCCGACGACCAACTCACCCCCCCGGGAGAGATAGTGCGGCAACCCGCGCAGCAGTGGGATATGACTGGGCGTGCCCTTGAGGAAGGTCACCCCACCAGCCGCGTCAACCCCCTCGTCCAGCGATGCAATGACAATGCGTCCGCCCGCACACAGCGGCCCGTAGAGCGACGTCACCGCAAGGTCGAACGCCGGAGACGTGTGCAACAGGGCCTGTCCGGCGAGAGACGGGTAGGCAGCCAGGCTCCACAGCAGATAGTTGGCCAACGCACCGTGCTCAATCACAACGCCTTTGGGCCGGCCGGTGGACCCCGACGTGTAGATCACATAGGCGGGGTGGGAGACCAACAAGGGCATATCGCGCTCGGAATCCGTGACGTCAGCACCAGACTTGGACCCCGTCATCGCCATGAATTCCGGCGTGTCGACCACTAGGGCGGGCAGCGTGGCGGGCACTGTCCCCGTCAAGTCGGTCACTGTGATCGCGCACTTGGGTCTCGCGTCCGTGAGCATGAAGGACCGCCGGTCGGCTGGGTAACTGGGGTCCACGGGAACGTACGCGGCTCCCGCCTTCAGTACCGCGAGAACCGACGTCACGAATTCCGCGGAACGAGGCAGTACCAGTGCGACTCTGTCCTCCGCGCGCACACCACGTTCGATCAGAACCCTGGCCAGACGATTGGCACGGTCGTTGACCTCCGCATAGGTCAAGGTCGTGTTCTGGGACACCAAGGCCACCGCGTCGGCGTGATCCGCAACGCTTCGTTCGAAGAGCACCGGCAGCGTGTACGACGGTACCGGTACCGTCGTGTCGTTCCACCGGCTCAGCATCGCGCGCCGCTCGTCGGGTGCTAGCAGGTCGAGTCCCGAGACGTGCTCGTCCGGAGCCTCTACGGAGTGTCCGAGGAGCCGCAGGAAGTACTGGGCGAATCCCTGGACAGTGGCATCGTCGAACAGATCGCGGCTGAACTCGATGACGGCGCTCAGCCCAGCCGCTTCTCCGCCGGATCCCCGATGCTCGGTGAACTCGAAGGTGAGGTCGAACGCACCGCGCGCGGGGTTCGGCGGTGTCTCGCTGACGTCCAGGCCCGGCAGTCTGAGTTCGCTTCCGTCGAGATTCTGCAGGATGAGCATGACCTGGAAGAGCGGGTGCCGGGCGAGGGAGCGCTCTGGACGCATGTGCTCAACCAGCTGTTCGAATGGCGCATCCTGGTTCGCGTATGCCTCGAGATCCACTCCGCGCACGCGGGCCAGCAGCTCGCGGAAGGTGGGATCCTGGGAGACATCCGTGCGCAGCACGAGCGTGTTCACGAAGAAGCCGACAAGGTCGTCGAGGGCCTGGTCCGCGCGCCCCGCAACCGCCGTACCGATCGGGATATCCGTTCCGGCGCCCAGTCGGTGAAGCAGTGCCGCCAGGGCCGAATGCAGCACCATGAATACTGTGGTTCCGGAGGACTGGGCGAGTCGCACCATCTTCCGATGGAGCTCGGTGTCCAGGCGAAGATGTACGACACCTCCGTTCCGGCTCGGCACCGAGGGGCGAGGGCGATCCACCGGGAGAGTGAGCTCCGTTGGGAGGCCGGTCAAGGTCTTCGCCCAGTACTCCAGCTGACGGGACAACATGCTGGACGGATCGGCGGATGATCCCAGCAGATCGCGTTGCCACAGCGTGAAGTCGGCGTATTGCGCCGGCAACTCGGACCACGTCGGCGGTCGCCCCACGCAGCGGGCCGTATAGGCCGAGCTCAGATCCCTGAACAGCGGGCCACGAGACCACTCGTCAGTGGCTATGTGATGCAGTACGAGCACCAGCACATGGTGGTCCGGCTCGACTCCGAAGAGCTTGACGGCGACAGGTGGCTCAGTTCCCAGATCGAAGCAGTGCTCCACGACCGCGCTGATCTCCTCCTGCAGGCGACCAGGAGCGACAGTCTCCACCGTCAGTTCGCCGATCGACTGCGCCGGGTCGAGCACGATCTGACAGGGTGCCCCATCCACCTCGGGAAACACGGTGCGCAAGCTTTCGTGGCGCCGGATCACGTCTTCCAGCGCCGCTCTCAGCGCCGACACGTCGAGTTCGCCTTTCAGCCGGAGAACGAACGGGATGCTGTGGGAGAGCCGGAGATTCTCGATGGTGTTCGCGAACCAGAATCGCTCCTGGCCAAAGGACAGCGGCAGGACGGCAGGACGTTCTCTCCTCTCCAGTGGCGGGCGTGCGCCGTCGGCCGCGTCGATGACCCGGGCCAGCTCCGCGACTGTCCGTGCCGAGAAGAGCGTCCGCGGACTGAGTTCCACCTCCAGGGCGACACGGATGCGACTGATCAGCCGCACCACCAGCAAGGAGTTGCCACCGAGTTCGAAGAAGTCGTCGTCGATACTCACCCGCTCGGTTCCCAGGACCTGGGCGACCAGACTGCACAGCAGCTCTTCCCGGCCGTCGCGCGGGGAACGTCTCGCACCCGGAGCAAGGGGGCCGGGCGCAGGGAGCGCGCTGCGGCTGATCTTTCCGTTCGCTGTCAGTGGCATGTCGGGAAGCAGCAAGCAGGCCGACGGGACCATGTACTCCGGCAGGTCGGCCGCGAGGAACGCCCGAAGGTCACCTGGCTCGAGGTCATGGCCTGGCCGCGCCACCGCATAGGCGACGAGCCGGGGGTTGCCGACCGTGTCCTCCCTGAGTGCCACGGCTGCCTGGGCAACGCCGGAGTGCCGGGCCAGCGCCGCTTCGATCTCGCCAAGCTCCACCCGGAAGCCCCGTACCTTGACCTGGTCGTCTACTCGCCCTAAGTGCTCAAGCAGGCCGTCCGGGGTGATCCGCACATAGTCGCCCGTGCGGTACATGCGTGTTCCGGGCGGGCCGAAGGGATTCGCCACGAATCGTTCTGCGGTGAGCCCGGACCGGCCCAGATAGCCGCGAGCGAGTGCTTCGCCGGCGACGTAGAGCTCTCCGTCCTCGCCCGGTGCGACGGGGGACAGCGAAGAGTCGAGGACATGGACTTGGAAGTAGCGGAACGCGGTTCCTATCGGGACCCGGCCCTCGGGGGTAGCCGTTCCCGGAGGCAGCACGTGTTCCAGGCAGTTGACCGTGACCTCAGTCGGACCATAGGCGTTGACGACCGTGACGTCCGGGTGATCGGCGCGCCATGCGTCGATGGCGCTGCCCGTCAGCGGCTCCCCGGCGAGAATAAGCCTGCGGGAGGGGGCTGTGTCCTCGGACAGGCTGGTCAGGTAGATGAATTGACTGGGCGTCACCTTGAGGAAGGTCGGTCGCCGAGTGGGTGAGGCGGGGTCCTGCGGTTCCATGAGGTGTACACAGCCACCGCTGAGCAGAGACGCGCACAGTGCCGTGAGGGTCAGATCGAACGTCATCGGCGAGAGCACGAGTGACTGTTCCGCGTCGCCTCCGTACTCGTCGCGTGCGCGTGCCGCATAGCGGGCCAGCGAGGAGTGCTCGATCATGACGCCCTTCGGGCGGCCGGTGGAGCCGGAGGTGTACATGACGTAGGCGGTATTCTGCAGGGACAGTGGTAAGCGCCGTTCGGCGTCAGCGACGTCGGCCAGGGGGAACCCGGCAAGGTCCTCGGCCCTGCGTGGATCGTCGAGCAGCAGGTATGCGGCGTCCGACGATGGCAGACTGGGGGCCACCGAAGTGGTACTCACGACGAGCGTGGGTGCGGCATCCTTCAGCATGAACCGCAGACGCTCGGCCGGATGCCCGGGATCCACCGGTACGTACGCGCCGCCCGCCTTGAGCACGGCGAGTATCGTCACCACGTAGTCCACGGAACGCGGCAGGGCGATTGCCACCCTCCGTTCCGGACCAACACCGTGAGCCATTATTTGCCGTGCCAGCTGGTTCGCCCGAGCGTTGAGGTGCCTATAGGAGAGTTCCTCGCCGGCCGCGCATACGGCGATGCCGTTCGGCGTTCGCTGCGCCTGTTTCTCGATCATCCGGTGCAGGAAAACATTGCTCGTCATACCCAGCCCTCCGTCTGTCTGCCTGCTGGTTACGGCCACCTCGTCATGTCCCCGAAGAAGTCGGGGATCTCGGTCGTCAGACCTCGCTCGACGGCAGCCCGGTAGACGTTCAGTCCGACCGCGAGGTCGAGCACACCCAGACCGAAGGGTGAGAAGATCTTGGGCTTGTCCCCACCCACCTGGATCTTGCCTGTCATGAGCTCGGGCAGGGAGCCGTCGACGAAGTCCCGGTGCCCAAGAAGCTGCTCGGCCAGGTGTGGGGAGGTGTTTGCCTTGAGGCAGTGATCGACGTCGTCCAGGATGTTGTGAGAGGCGGCCACAACCTCGGGACCGATATCGCGCAGCGAGATGTTGAGAACAACCTGCCCGTTCGAGAAGGCACCGGGCTGCGTGATGTACGGGGTCCCGGCCGTGGTCGTCAGGACCACCATGTCGGAGCCGGATATCGCGGACTCCACCGAACTCCTCGTATCTGAACGGTACGGGGTCGAGGAGTATATATAGCGTGCGAGAGACGCCATGTGCTGTGCTTTTCGATCATGTATGACGAATTGATCCACGGACCACCCGCGAGACTCGAAGAAGTCCACTACGGTGCGGGCTATTACCCCGGCTCCTATCACGGCGACAGTTCCAGCATTCCGGCTTCCTGCCAGTTCTTCGGCGCCGAGCACTGCTGAGGCTGCGGTGCGTGCCGCGCTGATGCGCGATGCCTCCAGCAAGGCGAATGGGTAGCCGGTTTCATAGTCGTTCAGAATAAGGGCGGCGGAGGCTCTGGCAATGTTTCGTTCGATGTTGGAAGGGAAGCTGCTCACCCATTTTATGCCCGCTGCCCCGTAGGCTCCGCCGAGAAATGCGGGGAGGGCGATGATGCGGGTATCAGGTTTCTGCGGAAATTTGAGAAAATGGCTGTCCGGGTTCACCGAAGCTCCCTCGGCGTGCAGGAGGTAGGCTTCCTCGACCCAGTCCACCACTCGGTTTCGTGAGCTGGATATCACGGCCTCGACACTGCGGCCGTCGACTATGTGAAATGGCAGCATGTCAGCCCTTTCCGTCGCGGATCACTTCTGCGTCGGGCAGGCTTACCCCAGTAGCGACATCTGCCCCGTAATTTTGCAGCACCCAGTCTTCGTCATACACGGTTCGGGCGTACCTGTCCCCCATATCGGGGGAGACAGCGACCAGCGTCGCATCGGGCGGGAAGTCCCGCTCACGTTGGAGCATCGCCGCGACCACGGCACCGGTGGACGCGCCGACGAAGACCCCTCGGTCGATGGCCAGGTGGCGGCAGGCTCGGATGGCGTCCGCCTCCTTCACCCGGATCACCTCGTCCGGCTGGTTCCCGTCGAGGTCACGCAGTTCGGGACGTCGGCTGGTGCCCAGGCCGGGGAGGTGCCGCCGGGCCGGCGGAAAGCCGAAGGTGACCGAACCATGGGCATCGACCGCGATGACTCGGGTGTGCGGCGACTGTTTCCGGAACCGGTCGAGGCACCCCATGAGTGTCCCGGTCGTTCCGGTGCCGACAAACAGATAGTCGACCGAATCGAATTCACGCAAAATTTCCTTCGCCGTGCGGTCTGCGTGTACTCTCGGCGCTGCGGCGTTCGCGTACTGATTTGTCCAGACGAGCTCCGGGTCCGCTTTGAGGTGATCCTCGATGCAGCGGATTCGGGTGCCCAGATAGCCGCCGCTCTCATCGCGCTCATCAACCTGGATGACACGGGCGCCGGCCGCTCTCATGAGAATGACGTTATGTTCGGATGCCAGAGGGTCGGTCACGCAGGTGAACCTGTACCCTTTGGCCGCGCATATCATGCTCAGAGAAACGCCAAGATTTCCCGAGGATGACTCTATGAGATGGGATCCGGGTTTCAGGTGGCCGCCGGATTCCAGGTCTGCAATCATGCCCAGAGCGGTCTTCAGCTTTATGGAACCGGCCGGATTCAGGCCCTCCAGTTTTAGATACGCATTCCCTGCGGGGAGCAGCCCGTCGAGCGAAAGAAAAACATCACCTGTGATCACTTCATAGGCGTGCGCGTATATCACCGAACCACTCCCCATCCCCCTCCGGCGTACTCGCGGAGCTCCAGCGTCACGTGCGGTGCCGTTGCTGGCCCCCTCGATCATGGACACAGGTGGTATCGCGGCATCCCCGGCCCGGTATCGCGTGAGTATCGGACCCCAAAGATGGTTCGGATGTCGACCTGCTGTGCAGCTCGGCGATGTCGGCGATGTACAGGTAGGCTGGGGCAGCGGCCGGTTGAGGGCCTATGCCAGTGGCCTATTGAAGGGATCTTGCTGCCGGCTTTGTTCACAAGGCTGTCCGAGCTTTCCCGAGGCTCCCGACCTTCCCGGCTGCCGCCCCCGCTCGTAGCCGCGACTGCTGACAACTGCTCCGGAACGCATGCCGGGAGTTGATCGATTGGCTTGTTCAGGACACCGACTGCGAAGGGGAGGGCTGGAGCCGGTGAACGATCTGAAGCTGTTCCGGGTCGCTGACGGCCGGCGGCCGAAATCCCGGGGGCGGCGGTGGCGTTGGAGTCACCCGCAGACGTTGATCGAGCGGAACATGGAGACGATGCTCGGCATACGTTCCTGGCGTCCGAGTACGACAAGGGTTGGCACGTCGCACGACACGAACGCGCTCAAGGCGATCGGCCGCCGGATCGATCGCGTGGACTACCAGGGCTTCGGCGGTGCCCGCCGGCTCTGCAGCTGTTCGCCTCCCTGACCGGCTCCGCAGCGCCGTCCCGGACTACGCCGACCTCGACGCGATGCTGATCTCCCATGCCGACGTGCGGAAGGAGTTCCAGCTGCACTACATCGCCTACCGGCGGATCAAGGAGCCGCGATCGTCCGCCTCCAGTCGCGTAGCCACCCCCTCACGGTCCGGCCTGCGGCCGATCTGATCGAGGCTGCACTCGTGGCGTACGCAGGATCGGCTGCCTGGGGGCCGGCCGTCTGGGGCTGCGGATCCGGTCACAGGAGGATCTGTCGAAAGCTGGCGGCCTCGTCCGGAGAAGTATCGAAGTCAGCTGACCCGGATTGCCGGGCCGGGGCGCACCGGAGTGCCGAGGCCCCCGCCCCTTTCTGCGTTCCTTCGGGGATGGTGGTCCGACGGGGTCTGGTCTCATTCCTCACGGGCTGCCCGTACGAAGTCGTCCTGGGTCAGGGAGCGCTGGAGCCGCTGTTCAACTGGTGGAGTGCTGTTATTCCTCGCGGCGTTATTCCTCTGTGTCGATGGTGAGGTCGCGGACGGCGAGGTAGGAGGTCCAGTGGCGTGGGTGAATGCCGCTCATTTGTGCGCGGTCCTGGGACCACGGAGTGTTACCGGAACGGCGATCACGAACGGTCGTGGCAGGCGATCTCCTGCAAGATCCCTGGTTCCACCACACGGACAACGTCGCGCTCGACACCATCACCATCCACCGTCAGCACGAGACCATCCCGTCGCCACCACCGGCCAGTTCATGCTGAGTGGAGGACGCGTTTGCGCGGGAGATCGAAGCCGACTCGGCCGAACATCTGGCCTTCAGCATTTTGATCTTATTGTTGTGGCCCTCGACCGCGCTGGAGCTGTAGCGCAGGCTCGGGCCGGCGATGACGGTGTCGATGTCCTGTTCCAGCCCGGTGGCGAAGGTGTGCAGCGCCGGGATGGGCTCGGTCCGGGCCTCGGGGAGGAGGGCCAGGCCGGCTGGGGTGAGGGTGACCGTGCGGCTGGTGCGGTCGACCAGGGCCACGCCGAGCCGGGTCTCCAGGGCGCGGATCTGCTGGCTGAGCGCGGGCTGCGTCACGTACATCCGGGCGGCGGCGCGGCCGAAGTGCAGTTCCTCGGCGAGCGCGAGGAACAGCCTCAACTGGTGGGGGCTGGGCTCGCGTCGGGTGTCCAGGTCCGTATGGCCCGACTTCGCCCCGGCGTCGTCGGTCATACCGTTCAGGTTATCGATCCGTTCGGGAAGGCCATGGCCTTCCGGCTTCCGGCCGGGTGCGGAATCGGTGCAGGATCGGCGCAGGGGGTGCGCCGATCAGGCGCCACGCACGGGGGCGGTGCCGCGGGGGAGTCGTTCGAAGACACCGACGGCGCGGCCCTGATCGGCACCCCGGACCACCAGAGAGGAAGCACAACTCGTGATCGCCCGGTATCTGACCACACCTCTGGGCCTGTTGGCCGCGCTCACCCTGGCTCTCGGCCTGACCGTGGCCGCCGGGACGCCCGCCGAGGCGGGCCTCGGCTCGGACTACCTGAACAAGGGCGAGCGGCTGTACCAGAACGAGCACATCTGGCGCGAAGTGGCCGGCTACAACAACGCCGTGTTCGTCATGCAGAGCGACGGGAACCTGGTGCTCTACTCCATGGGTCCGGTGGGGAACAGGGTGTGCTGGGCGTCCAACACCCAGGGCAGCGGCGGCGTGTTCGTCGAGTACCAGCACGACGGGAACCTGGTCATGTACAACGGCGACTACCGCCCGGTGTGGTCCAGCGGCACGGCGGGCACGGGCGGGACGAACACCAACATCAACTACCACGGACAGGTGTGGGTCGGCGACACCGCCCTGACGCCGTACTGCACCTCCTGAGCGCCCGGACGTGACGGCCCCGGTGGCCACTTCTCCGGTCGCCTCCCGAACGTAACGGTCTCTCCTGGCCGTTACCGGGGGCTCCGCCCGCCTCCCGTGGGCGGAGCCCCGCTTTACGTGGGGCCCTGGTCGAAGGCGCGCACGTAGCGGCGTTGCCACGGCGTCTCCACCGCGTGGGGATCGTAGTGGCGGCGCACGTAGGCCACCGCGTCCTCCGGCGGCACGCCGTCCAGAACGGCGAGGCAGGCCAGGCCCGTTCCGGTGCGGCCCCGCCCGCCGCCGCAGGCCAGCTCCACCCGCTCGGTCGCGGCCCGCGACCATGCTTCCGTGAGCAGCTCCCGGGCCTCGGTGTGGTCGGCCGGCAGCCGGAAGTCGGGCCACGGCAGCCAGCGGGACTCCCACGCGACCTCGGGGGGCCGCTTCCCCAGCAGATACAGCCCGAAGGTGGGCTCCACCCCCACCGGCACCGGCCGCCGCAGCCCGCGCCCCCGCACCAGACGGCCGGAGGGCAGCCGCAGCACACCGGGGCCCTCGGGATTCCAGGTCTCGGTCACGGTCCCAGCCTAGGACGCGGCGACGCTCCCGGATCCCCCGCGGCGCGCACCGGCGCTCCGTGCCAACGCCCTGGCGCTCCATGTCAACGACAGGTGTGGGCAGTGCGGAGACGATGTGTGGCGAAGGGCTTCGCATCCACAACCATGGGGGGACATCCATGAACGTGACCCGGGCCAGGCTGGCCGCCTGCGCGATCGGCGTGCTGACGGCCGCCACGCTGGCCGTGAGCACCGCGCCGGCTTCCGCGAGCGGCACCTACAGCGGCCACGCGTACGTGTACGGCGCGGACAGTTTCGTCGGCGACTGGGGCAACGAGGGGATTCTGTCGACCAGTACGCACGCCTACTCCAACGCCACCTGCCTGTGGCAGAAAATCCTGTGGGCGGACGGCTTCCTGTCCTCCTCGGGCATCGACGGCGTCTTCGGCGCCAACACCAGGGAGGCCACCGAGGACTGGCAGGCTCTCGAAGGGCTGACGGCCGACGGCGTGGTCGGCCAGGGCACCTTCGGCAGGGCGGACAACTACCTGACGTATGTGTCCGGCAGCGAGAGCCCCGGCTCCTCGCTGGTGCTGAGGTACGACGGCTATGCGTACGACATCACCATCACCCGTGACTCGCAGGGCCGGTACGGGTTCTACGACGCCGGTGGTACCCACCGGGCGGCCGGTTACGACTACCGGACCTGCGGCTGACGTCCGCCCCGGCCGCCGGCCGGAGCGGTGCCCGGTGCCTGTCCTCCACCCGCGGGACAGGCACCGGCCACGACGCGCGCGCCGTCCCGGTCCACGCGGCCGGTAAAAACAAGCAAGCATCATTGATTTTTTGTTTCCGTCGTGGCACCGTTCCTGCCGTGACCGATACCGCTGTGCTGGCCGACCTCGAAGCGGAGGGGGACGTGCTCGACCGCGTCGTGCGCGACCTGCCGCCCGACGTCTGGCGGATGCCCACCCCGGCCCCCGGCTGGACCATCGCCCACCAGATCGCGCACCTGGCCTGGACCGACGGCATGGCGCTGCTGGCGGCCACCGACGAGGCCGGGTTCCGGGCCGAGCTGGACCGGGCCGCGACCGAGGCCGACGGCTACGTCGACCGCGCCGCCGAACGCGGGGCCGCCCGGCCCGATCTGCTCGCCCACTGGCGCGAGCGCCGTGCCGCCCTCGCCGGGGCGCTGGCCGCCGTGCCCGACGGCACCCGACTGCCGTGGTTCGGGCCGCCGATGAGCGCCACGTCGATGGCGACCGCCCGGCTGATGGAGACCTGGGCGCACGGGCAGGACGTCGCCGACGCCCTCGGCGTCCGCCGCGAGCCCACCGCCCGGCTGCGGAACGTCGCCCATATCGGCGTCCGCGCCCGCGACTTCGCCTACCGGGTCAACGGCCGCACCCCGCCCGCTCAGCCGTTCCGCGTCGAACTCACCGGCCCCGGCGGCGAGGTGTGGACCTGGGGTCCGGCCGACGCCGCGCAGCGCGTCACCGGACCCGCCCTCGACTTCTGCCTCCTGGTCACCCGGCGGCGCCACCGGGACGACCTCGCCGTCACCGCCGAGGGCGCCGACGCCGACGCCTGGCTGGGCATCGCCCAGGCGTTCGCCGGGCCGCCCGGATCCGGCCGCGCGGCGGGGGAGTTCGCGTGACCGCCGCCGCCCCGGCCCCCGCGCCGCTGCGCGTCGGCAATGCCTCCGGCTTCTACGGCGACCGGTTCTCCGCCCTCCACGAGATGCTCACCGGCGGCGAACTCGACGTCCTCACCGGCGACTACCTGGCCGAGCTGACCATGCTCATCCTCGGCCGCGACCGGCTGAAGAACCCCGACGCCGGCTACGCCAAGACGTTCCTGCGCCAGCTGGAGACCACCCTCGGACCCGCCCTCGACCGGGGCGTGCGGATCGTCACCAACGCGGGCGGCCTCAACCCGGCCGGGCTGGCCGCCGCCATCCGCGACCTGGCCGGACGCCTCGGCCTGGCCGCGCGCGTCGCCCACGTCGAGGGCGACGACCTCACCGCCCGCGCGGCCGGGCTCGGCCTGGACGGCGTCCTGACCGCCAACGCCTACCTCGGCGCCTGGGGCATCGCCGCCTGTCTGGACGCGGGCGCCGACATCGTGGTCACCGGCCGCGTCACCGACGCCTCGCTCGTCGTCGGCCCGGCCGCCGCCCACTTCGGCTGGGGCCGCGAGGACTACGACGCGCTGGCCGGCGCCGTCGTCGCCGGGCACGTCATCGAGTGCGGCCCGCAGGCGACCGGCGGCAACTACGCGTTCTTCACCGAGATCCCCGACCTGCGCCGCCCCGGCTTCCCCATCGCCGTGGTCGAGGCGGACGGCGGCAGCGTCATCACCAAGCACCCGGGCACCGGCGGCGCCGTCACCACCGGCACCGTCACCGCCCAGCTCCTGTACGAGATCGCCGGCGCCCGCTACGCCGGGCCCGACGTCACCGCCCGCTTCGACACCGTCCGGCTCACCGGCGACGGGCCGGACCGGGTGCGGATCGGCGGCGTGCGCGGCGAGGCGCCGCCGCCCACCCTGAAGGTCGGCTGCAACAGCCTCGGCGGCTTCCGCAACCAGGTCGAGTTCGTCCTCACCGGACTGGACATCGAGGCCAAGGCCGAGCTGGTCCGGGCCCAGCTCGGCGGCTTCGACGCCGAGTGGACGCTCGCCCGCACCGACCGCGCCGACGCCGCCGTGCAGGAGGAGGCGAGCGCCGTGCTGCGGTGCGTGGTCCGCTCCGCCGACCCCAAGGCGATCGGCCGCGCGTTCAGCGGCGCCGCCATCGAGCTGGCGCTGGCCGGATACCCCGGCTTCCACGTGACCGCGCCGCCCGGCGAGGCGTCGCCCTACGGCGTGTTCGAGGCCGCCTCCGTGGACGCGCGCGAGGTGGAGCACATCGCCGTGCTGCCCGATGGGCGCCGCCGCGTCATCGAACCGCCCCTCGCCACGCGGGAGGTGACCGAGACCGGACAGCCGCCGCTGCCGCCGCCGCTGCCGCCCGGCCCCCGCCGCCGGGCGCCGCTCGGCACCGTCGCCGGTGCCCGCAGCGGCGACAAGGGCGGCTCGGCCAACGTCGGCGTCTGGGTCCGCACCGACGACGCGTGGCGCTGGCTCGCGCACACCCTCACCGTCGAGGAGTTCCGCCGGCTGCTGCCCGAGACCGCCGATCTGCCCGTCACCCGGCACGTCCTGCCCAACCTGCGGGCGCTCAACTTCGTGGTGGACGGCCTGCTCGGCCAGGGCGTCGCCTCGCAGGCCCGCTTCGACCCGCAGGCCAAGGCCGTCGGGGAGTGGCTGCGCTCCCGCCATGTCGACATTCCGGAGACCCTGCTATGAGTGATCCCTTCGCCACACCGGAACGGCGGGCACTGCGCGCGACCGTGCGGCGCTTCGTCACCGACGAGATCCTGCCCCACCAGGACGCGTGGGAGCGGGCCGGGGAGCTGCCGCGCGCCCTGCACCGCCGCGCCGCCGGACTCGGCCTCATCGGCCTGGCGTTCCCCGAGGGCGTCGGCGGCGGGGGCGGCGACGTGCTGGACGCGGTGACGCTGTGCGAGGAACTGCACCAGGCGGGCGCCGCCGGCGGGGTCTTCCCCGCCCTGTTCACCGCCGGCATCGCCCTGCCGCACCTCGTCGCGGCCGGTGACCCCGGCCAGATCGACCGGTGGGTGCGCCCCACCCTGGCCGGCGAGCTGATCGGCTCCCTCGCCGTGACCGAGCCGGACGGCGGCTCCGACGTCGCGGGCCTGCGCACCACCGCCCGGCGCGACGGCGACCACTACATCGTCAACGGCGCCAAGACGTACATCACGTCCGGGGTCCGCGCCGACTTCGTGACCACCGCCGTGCGCACCGGCGGGCCGGGCGCGGGCGGTGTGTCGCTGCTGGTCGTCGAGAAGGGCACGCCCGGCTTCACGGTCTCCCGCCCGCTGGAGAAGATGGGCTGGCACTGCTCCGACACCGCCGAGCTGTCCTTCACCGACGTCCGCGTCCCGGCGGCCAACCTCGTCGGCACCGAGGGCAGCGGATTTGCCCAGATCGCGCTGAACTTCGTCAGCGAACGCCTCCTCCTCGCCGTCCAGGCCCACGCCTCGGCGCAGCGCTGCCTCGACCTCACCGTCGCGTGGTGCCGCGCCCGCGAGACGTTCGGCCGCCCCCTGATCAGCCGGCAGAGCGTGCGCCACACCCTCACCGAGATGGCCATGCGCGTCGATGTCGCCCGCGTCTACACCCGCGAGGTCGCCCGCCGCGTCGCGGCCGGCGACGGCGACCAGATCGCGGAGGTCTGCTTCGCGAAGAACACCGCCGTCGAGGCCGGTGCCTGGGTGGCCGACCAGGCCGTCCAACTCCACGGCGGCCTCGGCTACATGCGCGGCACCGAGGTCGAACGGCAGTACCGCGACATGCGGATCCTCGGCATCGGCGGCGGCACCACCGAAATCCTCACCGGCCTGGCCGGCAAACGACTGGGGCTCACCGCATGACCGTGCTGCGCTCCGCCCTCGACACCGGAGGGGCGGACTACCAGGAGAACCGGGCCGCGACCCTGGCCCAACTGGCCGACCTCGACGCCGAACACGCCAAGGCCATCGCCGGCGGCGGCCCCAAGTACACCGAACGGCACCACAAGCGGGGCAAGCTGCTGCCCCGCGAGCGCATCGAGCTGCTGCTCGACCCCGACTCGCCGTTCCTCGAACTGTCCCCCCTCGCCGCCTGGGGCACCGACTTCCCCGTCGGCGCCAGCCTGGTCACCGGGATCGGCGTCATCGAGGGCGTCGAGTGCGTCATCACCGCCAACGACCCGTCGGTGCGCGGCGGCGCAAGCAACCCGTGGACGCTGCGCAAGGCGTTCCGCGCCGCCGAGATCGCCGCCGAGAACCGCATGCCGTCGATCAATCTGGTCGAGTCCGGCGGCGCCGACCTGCCCAGCCAGAAGGAGATCTTCATTCCCGGGGGGCGCACCTTCCGCGACCTGACCCGCGCCTCCGCCGCCGGACTCCCCACCATCGCCCTGGTCTTCGGCAACTCGACGGCGGGCGGCGCCTACATCCCGGGCATGTCCGACCACGTCGTGATGGTGAAGGAGCGCGCCAAGGTCTTCCTCGCCGGCCCGCCGCTGGTGAAGATGGCCACCGGCGAGGAGGCCGACGACGAATCCCTCGGCGGCGCCGAGATGCACGCCCGCACCTCCGGCCTGGCCGACTACATGGCCGCCGACGAGCTGGACGCGCTGCGCGTCGGCCGCGACATCGTCTCCCGCCTCAACTGGCACAAGGCCGGCCCGGCGCCGTATCCCGAGGTGCTGCCGCCGCGGTACGACGAGGAGGAGCTGGCCGGGATCGTCCCGACCGACCTCAAGGTGCCGTTCGACCCGCGGGAGGTGATCGCCCGCATCGTGGACGACTCCGACTTCGACGAGTTCAAGCCGCTGTACGGCAGCAGCCTGGTCACCGGCTGGGCCCGCCTGCACGGCTATCCCGTCGGCATCCTCGCCAACGCGCGCGGCGTGCTGTTCAGCCAGGAGGCCCAGAAGGCCACCCAGTTCATCCAGTTGGCCAACCAGGCGAACACCCCGCTGATCTTCCTGCAGAACACCACCGGCTACATGGTGGGCAAGGAGTTCGAGCAGGGCGGCATCATCAAGCACGGCGCGATGATGATCAACGCGGTGTCCAACTCCACCGTCCCGCACCTCACCGTGGTCATGGGCGCCTCCTACGGCGCGGGCAACTACGGCATGTGCGGGCGGGCGTTCGGGCCGCGCTTCCTCTTCACCTGGCCCGGCGCCAAGTCCGCCGTGATGGGCCCCGCCCAGCTGGCCGGCGTCATCTCCATCGTCGCCCGCCAGGCCGCCGAGGCGCGCGGCGAGGTCTACGACGAGGTCGCGGACGGGCAGATGCGCGCCTACGTCGAGAACCAGATCGAGAGCGAGTCCCTGGCCGCGTTCATGTCCGGGCGCCTCTACGACGACGGCGTCATCGACCCGCGCGACACCCGCACGGTGCTCGGGCTGGCCCTGTCCGCCGTCCACTCCGCGCCCGTCAAGGGCGCCACCGGATACGGGGTGTTCCGCACATGACCGACCACACGACCCTCACGTCCGTCCTGGTGGCCAACCGGGGCGAGATCGCCCGCCGGATCTTCCGCACCGCCCGCGCCATGGGCCTGGCGACCGTCGCCGTCCACTCCGACCCCGACGCCGGCGCGCCGCACGTGGCCGAGGCCGACGCCGCCGTCCGCCTCCCCGGCAGCGCGCCCGCCGACACCTACCTGCGGTCCGACCTGATCGTCGCCGCCGCGCTGCGGGCCGGCGCCGACGCCGTCCACCCCGGCTACGGATTCCTCTCCGAGAACGCCGGGTTCGCCCAGGCCGTCATCGACGCCGGGCTCGTCTGGATCGGCCCGTCGCCGCGCGCCATCGCCGCCATGGGCAGCAAGACCGAGGCCAAGCGGCTGATGGCGGCGGCCGGTGTCCCCGTCCTCACCGAGACCGACCCGGCCGCCCTCACCGAGGCCGACCTGCCCGTCATCGTCAAGGCGTCCGCCGGTGGCGGCGGGCGCGGCATGCGGATCGTCCACGACCTGGCCGACCTGCCCGGCGAACTGGAGGCCGCCCGCGCCGAGGCGGCGTCCGCGTTCGGCGACCCGACCGTCTTCTGCGAGCCGTACCTCGCCACCGGCCGCCACATCGAGGTGCAGATCCTCGCCGACGCCCACGGCACGGTCTGGGCGGTGGGCGAGCGGGAGTGCTCCATCCAGCGCCGCCACCAGAAGGTCGTCGAGGAGGCCCCCTCGCCGCTGGTCGAGTGGGCACCCGGCATGCGGGAACGGCTCTACGAGGCGGCCCGCAAGGCCGCGGGCGCCATCGACTACGTGGGCGCGGGCACCGTCGAGTTCCTCACCGACGGCTCCGACCGCTTCTTCTTCCTGGAGATGAACACCCGCCTCCAGGTCGAGCACCCGGTCACCGAGTGCGTCACCGGACTCGACCTCGTGCGCTGGCAGGTGCGCGTCGCGGAGGGCGCGCCGCTGCCGCCGGACCCGCCCGCCCGCGACGGCCACGCCATCGAGGTCCGCCTGTACGCCGAAGACCCGGCGGCCGGCTGGCAGCCGCAGAGCGGGACCGTGCACCGCCTCCATGTCCCGGGCGTGGTCGCGGAGTTCGCCAACCCCGCCGGACCCGGGCTGCGCCTGGACTCCGGCCTCGTGGACGGCTCCGCCGTCTCCGTCCACTACGACCCCATGCTCGCCAAGGTCATCAGCTGGGCCCCGACCCGCGCCGAGGCCGCCCGCGCGCTGGCCGCCGCGCTGGCCCGCGCCGAGGTGCACGGCCTGACCACCAACCGCGACCTGCTGGTGAACGTGCTGCGGCACCCCGCGTTCCTCGCGGGCGACACCGACACCGCGTTCCTGGACCGCCACGACCTGGCGACCCTCGCCGCGCCCCTGGCCGACGCCCCGGCCCGGCGGCTGTCCGCCCTGGCCGCCGCCCTCGCGGACGCCGCCCACCGGCGCGCCACCGCCCGCGCGCTGGCCACCCTGCCCTCCGGCTGGCGCAACGTGCCCTCCCAGCCGCAGCGCACCACCTACGCCACCCGCGACGGCGAGATCACCGTCGCCTACCGCCTCACCCGCGCCGGACTCGTCGCCGAGGGCTTCGACGACGTGACGC
Organism: Streptomyces sp. URMC 129; assembly: GCF_051386415.1. Classification (NCBI taxonomy): domain Bacteria; kingdom Bacillati; phylum Actinomycetota; class Actinomycetes; order Kitasatosporales; family Streptomycetaceae; genus Streptomyces; species Streptomyces sp. URMC 129. Next base: position 12,666 of record NZ_JBPQTQ010000010.1, on the reverse strand, counting down.
TCGTCGACGCCGCGCCCGGCCGCGTCGTCCTGGAATCGGCGGGCGTGCGGCGCACGTTCACCGTGGCCCGGCACGGCCGCGAGACGTACGTCGACTCGCCGCTCGGGCCGGTCGCCCTGACCGCCGTCGACCGCTTCCCCGACCCCGTCGCCCAGGTCCGGCCCGGCTCCCTGCTGGCCCCCATGCCCGGCACGGTGGTCCGCGTGGACGCCGCGCCCGGCGACCATGTCACGGCCGGACAGCCGCTGTTGTGGCTGGAGGCCATGAAGATGCAGCACCGGATCGACGCCCCCGCCGACGGCGTGCTGACCGAACTCGCCGTCACCGTCGGCCGGCAGGTCGACGTGGGCACGGTGCTCGGCATCGTCGCCGAGAAGAACTCCGAGGAGTCCGCGTGAACTTCACCGAGACCGACGAGCAGCGCGCCCTGCGCGAGGCGGTCGCCCAGCTCGGCCGCCGCTACGGCTTCCCCTACGCCACCGCCCGCGCCCGCGCGCACGAGCCGCTGCGCGAACTGTGGCAGGAGGCGGGCAAGCTGGGCTACCTCGGGGTCAACCTGCCCGAGGAGTACGGCGGAGGCGGCGCCGGTATCTACGAACTCGCCATCGTGCAGGAGGAACTGAGCGCGGCGGGCTGCGGCCTGCTGATGCTGGTGGTCTCCCCGGCCATCTGCGGCACCGTCATCTCCCGCTTCGGCACCGAGGAGCAGAAGCGGCGCTGGCTGCCCGGCATCGCGGACGGCTCCGGCATCATGGCGTTCGGCATCACCGAGCCCGACGCCGGCTCCAACTCCCACAAGATCACCACCACCGCGCGCCGCGACGGCGGCGACTGGCTGCTCAGCGGGCGCAAGGTCTTCATCTCCGGCGTCGACCAGGCCGGTCACGTGCTCGTCGTCAGCCGCACCGAGGACGCCGCGACCGGCAAGCTCAAGCCCGTCCTGTTCGCCGTCCCCACCGACGCCCCCGGCTTCGAGTACCGGCCGATCGACATGGACATCGTCATGCCCGAGCGGCAGTTCACGCTCTTCCTGGACGATGTGCGGCTGCCCGCCGACGCCTTGATCGGCGAGGAGGACGCGGCGCTCGCCCAGCTCTTCGCCGGTCTCAACCCCGAACGGGTCCTCGCCTCCGCCCTCGCCACCGGCATCGGCCGCTACGCCCTGGACAAGGCCACCGCCTACGCCAACGAGCGCACCGTCTTCAAGGGCGCGCCCATCGGCTCCCACCAGGGCATCTCCCACCCGCTCGCCCAGATCAAGATCGAGCTCGAACTCGCCCGCCTGATGATGCAGAAGGCCGGCGCGCTCTACGACGCGGGCGACGAGATGGGCGCCGCCGAGGCCGCCAACATGGCCAAGTACGCCGCCGCCGAGGCCAGCATCCGCGCCGTCGACCAGGCCGTCCAGACGCACGGCGGGAACGGGCTGGCCGCCGAGTACGGCCTCGCATCGCTGCTGGCCGCCGCCCGGATAGCGCGCGTCGCGCCCGTCAGCCGTGAGATGATCCTGAACTTCGTCGCCCAGTTCAGCCTCAACCTGCCGAAGTCGTACTGAGAAGCCGCACCGACATGACTCCTGACACCGCCGTCGTGACCCACGCCCTCGACCGGGGCGTCGCCACGCTCACCCTCGACTCGCCCGCCAACCGCAACGCCCTGTCCGCCCGGCTCGTCGGGGAGCTGGCCGGCCACCTCACCACGGCCGCCGCCGACCCCGGCGTGCGGGCCGTCGTCCTGGCCCACACCGGCACGACGTTCTGCGCCGGCGCCGACCTGTCGGAGGCGGCCAGGGAGGAGGGCCCGGCGCGCGGCACCGCGCGGCTGCTGGCGCTGCTGCGGCAGATCCTGGAGCTGCCCAAGCCCGTCGTCGCCCGCGTCGACGGCCACGTCCGCGCCGGGGGCCTCGGCCTGCTCGGGGCGTGCGACCTGGCCGTGGCCGGCCCGGCGGCCACGTTCGCGTTCACCGAGGCGCGCCTCGGGCTCGCGCCGGCCATCATCTCGCTCACCACGCTGCCCCGGATGCCGGAACGGGCCGCCGCCCGCTGGTACTTGACCGGCGCGACGTTCGACGCGGCCACCGCCGAGCGGATCGGGCTGATCACCGAGGCGGCCGGGGACGTGGACGCCGCGCTGGCCGCCCTGCTCGACCAGCTGCGGGCCTGCTCCCCGCAGGGCCTGGCGGAGACCAAGAAGCTCACCACCCGGGGGGTGCTGCGCGCCTTCGACGAGCACGGCGAGGCCGTGCAGGAGGTCTCGGCCCGCCTGTTCGACTCCGAGGAGGCCCGCGAGGGCGTCCTCGCGTGGCTGGAGAAGCGCCCGCCGCGGTGGGCCGCCGGCGCGGGCCGCGGCACCGGCGGGGACTGAGCGGGGAAAGGCCGTTCCGTTACGGCGCGGCGGAAAGGTCACAATGGGATCATGCCGAACACCCCACCCACCGGCCTGAGACCGGCGGCGTCCCGTCGCGCGCCGCAGCAGGACCGCAGCCGAGCCACCCGCCGCAAGCTGCTGGACGCGGCGGTCGAGTGCCTGGTGGAGATGGGCTGGACGGGCAGCACGGTCACGGTCGTCGCCGAGCGCGCCGGGGTCTCCCGGGGCGCCGCGCAGCACCACTTCCCCACCCGCGAGTCGCTGATCACCGCCGCCGTCGAGCACGTCACGCGGGTGCGGGCGGCGGAGATCGAACGCGAGCTGGAGCGGCTGGAGATCGGCACGCTGCCCACCGAGGCCGTGGTCGAGCTGATCGTGAGCTGGTTCATCGGCGTGCCGTTCCGCGCCGCCCTCGAACTGTGGGTCGCCGCCTCGGCCGACCCGCAACTCCGCGAGCTGGTCGTGCCGTTGGAGGCCCGCACCGGCCGGATGGTGCACCGGGCCGCCGTCGAGCTGCTGGGCGTCGACGAATCGGTGCCCGGCGTCCGGGAGATGATCCAGGCCACGCTCGACATGGCCCGCGGCCTCGGCCTGGCGAACCTGCTGACCGACGACAGCCGCCGCCGTCGCCGGATCGTCCGGCAGTGGGCCCGGGTGCTGGACACGGCCCTGGCCCCGGCCCGGGTGGTGTCCAGCACCTGACGGGCACCGTCACCGCACGGCCCCGCCCGGCCCCTCCCGGGGCCGGGCGGTGGGTGCGTCGCCGCGTCAGGCCGCGTCCCGGCGGCGGGCACCGATGCGGGCGGCGAGATCGAACGCGTTCCGCATCGACGCCGGATCGGCCTTGCCCCGGCCGACGAGGTCGAACGCGGTGCCGTGGGCCGGGGTGCAGATGGGGATCGGCAGGCCACCGGCGACGGTGACGCCGCCGCTGAAGCCCATCAGCTTCATCGCGATCTGGCCCTGATCGTGATACATCGTCAGCACCCCGTCGAACTCACCGGCCCGGGCCCGGAGGAAGATCGTGTCCGACGGGAACGGGCCCGTCGCGTCCACGCCTTCGCCCCGCAGATCCGCCACGGCGGGTGCGATGACGTCGATCTCGTGCCGGCCGAACCGGCCGCTCTCCCCGGCGTGCGGATTGAGGGCACACACCCCGATGCGCGGCGCGTCCACGCCCGCCTCCCGCAGCACCCGGTCCAGCAGGCGGCCGGAGTCGGCCACCCGGTCCCGCGTGATGCCCGCGTGCACCTCCGCGATCGAGACGTGCGAGGTGACGCGGGAGGTCCACAGGCCGGGCAGCACGTTCAGCTCGCAGGTGAAGTCCTCGACGCCCAGGACGAGTTCGAACCAGCGCAGCTCGTCGTTCTCGTGCATCCCCGCGAGGTGGAGCGAGGACTTGTTCAGCGGCGCGAAGAGGATCGCGTCGACCTCGCCGGCCTTCGCCAGCTCCAGGGCCGCGCGCAGATTGTCCAGCGCCCACCGGCCACCGGCCTCGGTGGCCTCCCGGCGGGCGAACGAGCCCGGGCGCCGGGCGCCGGCGTCGATCAGCAGCGGCTTGCCCGCCGTGGGCGTGGTCGCGCAGTCGAGCGCCACACCGGCGTCGGCTCCGGCCAGCTCCACCTCGGCCGGGTCGGACAGGAGCAGCACGTCGGCCGCGGCGGTGACGGCCGGATCGGCGAGCAGCCGGGCGACCAGCTCGGGACCGATGCCGCCCGGGTCGCCCATGGTGACGGCGATACGCGGCGGGGTGGGGTGGTTCATGACTGCGTTTCCTTCGTGGGAGCGGAAGTGGGAGCGGGAGCGGGGGAGGGGGCCGCGGCCGGCGTCCCGGCGCCGCCGTCGCGGCGCAGCGCGCGGCGGAGGGCCGGGCCCGCCACCAGGGCGAGGGCCAGGGCCAGGACGGTGACGGCGACCGGGCTGCGCAGCACGAACAGGCTGTCGCCGCCGGCCAGCGCCGAGGTCTGCACCAGCGCCTTCTCGAACAGCGGGCCGATGACCAGCCCGAGGACGAGCGGCGCCACCGGGAAGTTCAGGCGCTTCATCGCGTAGCCGACGAGCCCGAAGAACAGCACGATCCAGACGCTGAACATGCTGTGCTTCACCGAGTACGCGCCGAGGATGCTGGTCACGATGATCAGCGGGTAGAGGAACGCGTACCGCAGCCGCAGGAGCTGGGCGAAGACCGGGGCGAGCGGCAGGTTGAGCAGGAGCAGCATCAGGTTGCCGAGGAAGAACGACACCAGCAGGCCCCAGACCAGCTCGTGCTGGGTCTCGAAGAGCTGCGGACCGGGCTGGATCCCGTACACCAGGAAGGCGCCCAGCAGCACCGCGGTGGTCGCACCGCCCGGCACGCCCAGGACGAGCGTGGGGATGAAGTTGGCGTTCGACGCGGCGTTGGTGGCGGCGTCCGGCGCGACGACCCCTTCGATGGCGCCCTTGCCGAGCTGCTTGCGATGCCGGGAGAACCGTTTCTCCGCACCGTAGGCCATGAAGGACGCCAGGGTCGTGCCGGCGCCGGGCAGGCAGCCCAGCAGGAAGCCGACGACGGTGCCGCGCGCGACGGGGGCCGAGGAGCGCTTGATGTCCTCGCGGGTGAGCAGCAGTTCCCGGAAGCGTGCCCGGATCGGCGGGGCCATGCCGATGTGGAGCTGGTTCAGCAGCTCGCCGATGGCGAACAGGCCGATCATCACCTCCACGAAGGGCAGGCCGCCGTACAGGTCGATCACGCCGAGCGTGTAGCGGGCCGTGCCGCTGCCGACATCCACGCCGACGCAGCCGATGAGGACGCCGACCAGGCCCATCGCCAGACCGAGCGCCAGGTTCCTGCTGGAGAACACGACGATCGTGGCCAGGCCCAGGATCATGATGGCGAGCATCTCGGGCGGCCCGAAGTCCAGCGCCAGCTCCGCGAAGAACGGAGCCAGCGCCATCAGCGCGAACAGGGACACCATCGCGGCGACGAACGCGCCGATGGCGGACATCGCCAGCGCGGGCCCGGCGCGGCCCTTGCGCGCCATCTGATAGCCGTCGAGGGTGCTGATCACCGAGGACGCCTCGCCCGGTGTCGCGATGAGGATGGCGGTGATCGTGGCGCCGAACTGGGCGCCGTGGTAGATGCCGGCCAGCATGATCAGCGCGGTCAGCGGCGGGAAGGTGAGGGTGACCGGGATGAGGATCGCCACGCCGGTGGCCGAGCCGAGGCCGGGCAGGATGCCGATGATCGTGCCGAGCAGCACACCGACGAAGCACCACAGCAGGTTTTCCGGGGTCAGGGCGGCTTCGAAGCCGGTGACGAGGTTGGTGATCACGAGGCGCTCCACAGGGCGGGGTCGAAGATCCCGAGCGGCAGGGGGATCCGCAGGAGCACTTCGAAGAGCAGATAGGTGCCGGCCAGGGTCGCCGCGGCCATCGCCGCCGAGCGCGGCCACGGCTGCCGCTCCACCACGGCCGCCAGGAACAGCGCCATCAGCGACAGGGCGGGCAGCAGCCCCAGGACGGGGATGAGGAGGGTGGTGATCACCATGGTGGCGACGACCACGACCAGCTTGCGGCGGATGCGGCGGGTCTCCTCGGGGGTGTGGCCGGAGTCCTCGGCGACGAGGCCGTCACCCTCCAGCGTCGAACCGACCCGTATCTCCTGCCGGATCAGGACCAGGCCGAGCAGGGCCAGCGCCAGTCCCGCCACCCGGGGCACCGCGCCGGGGCCGATGGCGCCGTCCTCCGGGCTGGACCAGTGGTAGGGGAAGGAGAGGAGGAAGAAGGCGGTGCCCACGGCGGACAGCACGCCGTACGCGGCCAGGACGGGGCGCCGGACCGTCCGCCGCGCGTCGGTCCCGTCGGTGACGGGGGCGGCGGCGGTCATCTGAAGATCTCCTTCATCCGTGTGTCGTACTCGTCCAGGTAGGCGGCGAACTCGTCGCCGCCGATGTCCGCCGGGATGAGCAGGTCGGTCGCGATGTAGTCGCGGTACGTCTCGGAATCCATGGCCTTCCTGATCTCCTCTATCCAGTAGTCGCGCTGCACCTCCGCGATGTCGCCGGCCCCGAAGACCCCGCGCCAGACGGTCACCTGGGCGTCGAGGCCCTGCTCCAGGGCGGTGGGCACCGAGCCGAGGACCGGGTCGTCGTAGCGTTCGGCGGTCAGCGTGCACAGCGCGACCAGGTCGCCGCTCTCCAGATACGGCTTGGCCGAGGCGGCACTCGCCGGGGCGAAGTCGACCTGGCCGCCGAGCAGCCCGGTGAGCACCTCGCCGGTGGAGCCGTAGGGCACGGTGTCGAACGCTCCGCCCTCCTCCTCGAACTCGGCGATCACCAGGGAGTCGGCGCCGGTCCTGCCGCTGGACCCGACGACGACGCGGCCGTCGCGTCCGGCCTCGACCACGTCGGTGCAGTCCCGGTAGGGCGAGTCGGGTGGCGCCACCACGATGCGGGAGTCCTGGGCGAACATCACCAGCGGCGTGAAGTCCTCATAGGTGAACGGCACGTCGTAGACCAGGGGCAGGGTGTTGAGCGCCGTCTCGGCGACGAGGAGGGTGCTCCCGTTGCCCTCCTCGGCCAGGAAGGTGGCCCAGCCGACCGCGCCGGAGCCGCCCTCCTTGTTCTGCACGTTCACGTCGAAGCCGGCGTCGAGTTCGTTGAGGCCCTGGGCCAGGACGCGGGCCGAGCGGTCGCTGCCGCCGCCGGGGGCGAAGGCCACCACCATCGGCACCGAGCCCCGGGGCGTCCAGTCGTCCGGGACCGGCGGTGTGGTGTCGAGCAGGGAGCACGACGAGAGCAAGAAGACGAGGGGGACGCCCAAGGCGACCGGTCGTCTGCGTCTGGGTGACGTCATCGTCAGCCCTTCCTCCCCCGTGCGGGGGTGAGTGGCGTATCCCGCTAATCCGAGATCCTATGGGATATGGGGAGACGCTAGGGTGCATCCCGTCAGCGAGCAAGACTCATGCACACATCGGTTCGGGCGCAACCCCGGCCGAAACGGGAAAAAGGGCGGAGGCGGGACCGCGGGCGGCTCAGCCGCCGGCGCCCGTCCGGGCCCGGGTGGCGATGGCCGCGAGGTGCGCGCGCATGGCCGCGACCGGTGCCTCCGGGTCCCCGGACTCGAACGCGGCGAGGATCGCGGCGTGTTCGGCGACGGCCTGCTCGAAGTCGAACGTGCCGTGGTCGACGGACTGCCGCAGCCGGTGGGCGTGGGCGTTGACCGACTCGGCCATCTGGACGAGGAAGCGGTTTCCCGCGGTGCGGATGATCACCATGTGGAAGTCCCAGTCCGCCGCGAAATACGCGCGCAGGTCCGCGTAGCCGGTCGGCGGGCCGCCGTCGCGGAGCCGGGCGGCCTCGCGCGCGGCCAGCTCGTGCCGCGCGTGGGCCGCCCGCAGGTCGGGGAGCAGGTCGGCGGTGCGGCCGGCGGCCCACTGGACGGCGGCGATCTCCACCACGCCCCGGGCCGCCATCAGCTCGGCCATCTGCTCGGGGGACAGCGGCTGGGCCACCCGGTAGCCCTTGAGCGCCGCCCGGGTCACCAGCCCGGTGTGCTCCATCTGGACCAGCGCCTCGCGCACGGGTGTCTGGGAAACGCCCAGCTCCCGGGAGAGCAGGTCGATGTTGAGCGAGCTGCCGGGCGGGGTCGAGCCGTCGAGCAGCTTCTGGAGGATCGCGTCGTACACGCCGTCGCGAAGGGCGCGGCGGGGGACCAGGGCGTACTTCCCGGCGGGCTGGCTCTTCTCGTCTGAGGACTGTGCGGCGCTCATGTCGGATCGATGGTATCGGCGGCCCGCCCGGCGGGAACCGGCGCGGGACTGTTCGGGTTCTCAAATATCCTATACGATCCACGGCGCTGGATCTGTTTCGGCCCCGACAACAGGGAGCGGCCCATGCCATGCACAGCCGAGGACTGGCCCATCGGGGCCGCCCTCCTGCAATTCCGCCCGGCCCAGGAGGCGTCCCCGGGCCAGTGGGCCCGCGTCTTCCGCGAGGTCGCCGCCGAGGGCTTCACCCACGTCGACCTGACCGACACGTGGGTGCGCCCGGGCGACCTCACCGCCGGGCGGCGCCGCGACCTCGCGCTGGCCCTGAAGGAGGCCGGGCTCGGCGTCACGGCCGTCTCCACGGTGCGGCGCAGTGTCATCGACCCCGACGAGGAGACGGCCGCGGACAACCTGGCCTATCTGCTGCGGACCGTGGAGGCGGCGGCGGACCTGGCCGTGCCGGTCGTCGGCGTCGGTCTCCACCGCCCGCTCACCGCCGCCCAGCACACCGCGGTCTGGTTCTGGACCGAGCCCGGCGCCACCGACCCGGTGGGCGACGAGAAGACCTGGGCGCTGGCGGTGGAGCGGCTGGGCGCCATCGGGGCCCACGCCGCCCGGCACGGGGTGCAGGTCTCCCTGGAGATGTACGAGGACACCTACCTCGGCACCGCCGAGAGCGCCGCCCGGCTCTGCCGTGACATCGGCCTGCCCAACGTCGGCCTCAACCCGGACCTGGGCAACCTGGTCCGCCTCCACCGCCCGGTCGAGGACTGGGAGCGGATGCTGGAGATCACCGCGCCCCTGGCCAACTACTGGCACATCAAGAACTACTACCGCGACCACGACCCCGCCACCGGCGCCTACTTCACGGTGCCGGCCCCCGCCGAGTCCGGCTTCATCGACTACCGACGGGCCCTGACCCTCGCCCTGGCCGCCGGCTTCTCCGGACCGGTCTGCGTCGAGCACTACGGCGGCGACGGGCTGAGCGTCTCCGCCCGCAACCGGGACTACCTCCGGCGGATCCTCGCCACCACGCTGGGAGACCCCCGATGACCCTGCTCCACAACGATCCCGCCGCCTTCGCCGACGAGGCGCTCGCCGGATTCGTCCACGCCCACGCCGCCCGGGTGCGGTCCCTGCGCGGCGGCGTCGTCCGGGCCAGCGCCACCCCGCCCGGCCACGCCGCCGTGGTCACCGGCGGTGGCACCGGGCACTATCCCGCCTTCGCCGGCTGGGTCGGCCCCGGGATGGCCCATGGCGCGGCCTGCGGCGATCTCTTCGCCTCCCCCTCCGCCGCCCGGGTGGCCGCCGTCGCCCGGGCCTGCGAGGCCGGTGGCGGGGTGATCCTCGCGTTCGGCAATTACGCGGGCGACGTCCTCCACTTCGGCCAGGCCGCCGTCCAGCTCCAGGCCGAGGGCATCGACGCCCGGGTGCTGACCGTCACCGACGACATCGCCTCCGCCCCGGCCGGGCAGCACTGGCTGCGCCGGGGCATCGCCGGCGACCTGCCCGTGATCAAGATCCTCGGCGCCGCCGCCGAGCAGGGCCTGCACCTGAACGAGGTGGAGCACCTCGGCCGCCGGGCCGTGGCCGCGACCCGCTCGCTCGGCCTCGCCTTCCGCGGCTGCACCCTGCCCGGCGCCGCCGGCCCGCTGTTCACGGTGCCGGCCGGCCGGATGGCGCTCGGCCTCGGCATCCACGGAGAGCCCGGCATCGAGGAGAGCGACCTCGTCCCGGCGGACGCCGTGGCCGATCTCCTCCTCGACCGGCTCCTCACCGAGCGCCCCGCCTGGCACGCGGACGGCGGCCACGACCGGGTGGCCGTGCTGCTCAACGGACTCGGCGGCACCCAGCACGACGAGCTGTTCGTCGTCTACCGGCGGGTCGCGGAGCGGCTGGACGCCCTCGGGCTCCGGGTCGTCGAACCCGAGGTCGGGGAGCTGGTGACGAGCCTCGACATGGCCGGCCTCTCGCTGACCCTCACCTTCCTGGACGACGACCTCGCGGAGCTGTGGACCGCCCCCGCCGACACCCCCGCCTTCCGCCGGGGAGCCGTCGCCCCCCGCCCGCCCCGGACCGACGATGTCGCCGCGCACCGGACCCCGGCCGTCGTCCCCGGCTCCGCCGCCTCGCGGGCCGTCGCGGCCCGCCTCGTCACCGCGCTGGACACGATCGGCGAGACGGTGATCCGGCACGAGGACGCGCTCGGCGCCATGGACGCCGTCGCCGGCGACGGCGACCACGGCATCGGCATGCGCCGGGGTGCCGAGGCCGCGGCCCGCGCCGCCGCCCGCGCCCACGAGCGGGGAGCGGGCGCCAGGTCCCTCCTCACCCACGCCGGCGAGGCGTGGTCCGAACGCGCCGGCGGCACGTCGGGCGCCCTGTGGGGAACGATGCTCACCGCGTTCGGCACCGCACTCGGGGACGAGCGGGCACCCACCCCGGACCACGTCCTGCGCGGCGTCCGGTCAGCCGTCGACGCCGTGATCCGCCTGGGTGGTGCCAAGCCCGGCGACAAGACGCTGGTGGACGCCGCCACCCCGTTCGCCGAGCGCCTCCAGGAGGCCCTGGCCGCCGGCAGCGGCCTCGTCCACGCCTGGGAGGCCGCCGCCGAGGCGGCCACCCGGGCGGCCGAGGCGACCGCCCTCATCCCCGCCCGCCTGGGCCGCGCCCGCGTGCACGGCGACAGCAGCGTCGGCACCCCCGACGCGGGCGCTGTCTCCTTCGCCCTCATCGTCACCGCGCTCGGCGCGGCGGCCCGTACCGCCACCGAAAGGCAGGAATCGTGACCCTCCGTATCGCCGTCGGCTCCGACCTCGTCGGATTCGGCTACAAGGAAGCCCTCCGGGCCGATCTCGAACGCAGCGCCCTCGTGGGCGAGGTCATCGACGTCGGCGTCACCTCCGGCCAGGACGTCGACTACCCGCACGTGGCCGTGGACGCCGCCCGCCTCGTCGCGGACGGCACGGCCGACCGTGCCCTGCTGGTGTGCGGCACCGGCCTGGGCGTCGCGATCGCCGCCAACAAGGTGCCCGGGATCCGGGCCGTCACCGCGCACGACTCGTTCTCCGTGGAGCGGGCCGTGCTGTCCAACAACGCGCAGGTGCTCTGCCTCGGCCAGCGGGTCATCGGCCTGGAACTGGCCAGGCGCCTGGCCGCCGAGTGGCTGACCTACACGTTCGACCCCCGGTCCGCGTCCGCCGCCAAGGTGGACGCCATCGCGTCCTACGAGTCGGGGCCCGGCGGATGCTGAGCGGCCGGGCGCCCGCGCGGTGGATCGGCACCAGCTTCAAGATGACCAAGACGCGCGCCGAGGCGGTCGCCTTCGCCCGGACGCTGCGCGAGGCGCTGGGGCCGGACGGGGTGCCGGGCGTGCGGCCGTTCGTGCTGCCGCCCGCCACCGCGCTTGCCGAGGTCGCCGCCGCGCTCGGGCCCGGCTCGCCGGTACTGGCCGGCGCCCAGAACGCGCACTGGGAGGACGCGGGCCCCTGGACGGGAGAGATCTCCGTGCCGCAGGCCGCCGACGCGGGCGCCCGGATCGTGGAGATCGGCCACTCCGAACGCCGGGCGCACTTCGGTGAGACGGACGCCACCGTGCGTCTGAAGGTGGCGTCGGCGCTGCGGCACGGGCTGATCCCGCTGGTGTGCTGCGGCGAGGAGGCGGGCGTCCACGCCCGGGGGGATTCGGCCGCCCATGTGCTCGCCCAGGTCGCGGCGGCGCTGGACGGCGTCGAGGACGCCACGCGGGTGCTGATCGCCTACGAGCCCGTCTGGGCGATCGGGGAGCGGGGGCGCGAGCCGCACCCCGGGGAGATCGCGGACGTGGTCGCCGCCCTGCGGGACGCCCACGGCAGCCGGGTCGGCGGCATCCTCTACGGCGGCTCGGTCACCGAGCGGAACGCCGCCGCGCTGCTCGGCGTGGACGGCGTGGACGGCCTGTTCGTCGGCCGGGCGGCCTGGCGGATCGAGGGCTTCCTCGCGCTCCTCGCCACGGCCGCGTCCGCCCGGGTGACCGCGTCATGACCGCCGGCCACGGGCCCCTTCCCGCGCTGGCGGCCGGGGACGGTCTGGACCATGTGGCGTTCGCCGTCCGCGACGTGGACGCGGCGCTGCCGTGGTGGACGGACGTGCTGGGGCTGCGCCTGGTGCACGACGAGGTGGCCGAGGCCCCCGGGTCGCGCCTGGCCTACCTGGCCGCCGCCACCGGCGGCGGCCCGTACGTCCAGCTCGTCCAGCCCGTCCGGGCCAATCCGGTCCAGGACTTTCTCGACACCCACGGCGAGGGCCTGCACCACGTGGCGTTCCGCGTCGCGTCCCTGCGCGGCGTGCTGGACCGGCTCGGGGACCCGGCCGACGTCTTCACCGGCGGGCGCGGCTGCCGGGCCTGCTTCCTCACCACCGCGCCGACGCCCCTGCGCGTCGAACTGATCGAAGAACCGACGACGGCGAGGAGCCGAACATGACCGACGCACTGGGGCGCCTCTCACAAGAGGGTGTCGCGATCTGGCTGGACGACCTGTCGCGCACGTTGATCACGTCCGGTGACCTGGCCG